>CAJWTF010000086.1 GCA_913046825.1 uncultured Rickettsiales bacterium
AATATACCGACCGAAATCCAAAACCCTAATACCGTTCAAGACACCAGGCATCTCTATGTCTCCCCCTTATACTCACCAAAATTCTTGATAGGTGATTTACCCCAACCGGGGCGAAAGGGAAGCGGGGTGTCGATCAAGTGTCGGGGATATCGATACGCTGTATCTGTTCCCCGGCGCAATGAAGTCGCCACATTTCACGGAACCCGTTTTCAAGGGCGCGGACGCTGCGTGCCGTGTCGAATAGGGGCGCGCTGTCATGCGCGTCTTCCAGGTGTTGGCGCAGATTGACCCGCGCGTCTGAATCTTGCGCGAGACGGATCGCCAGAGCGATAAATTTTGCCCAAGATTCGGTGATGAGTTCCGGTAAACTTGCCGCATGCAGCGCGCTCGCGATGGGCGAAAAGCCCCGCGATCAGATGACCGATGGCATGATCGCGAAAATCCGCTGAGAGATAACTGAGACGCATTTGGCGATTTGGCGCGGGTTCGGAGCCATGAGAATAGGGTATAGCGCCATGTCGCGTGAGTTTGCGAGAGATCCCATCGGCGTGAAGCTGTGCAACCTGGAGGTTTGCGGACGTATCCTCAATGCGGGCGATGTTAATGAAAGCATGTTCACCGGGTGCAATGCTGCGCTCAATCAAATCTCGTGTTAGGGCGTCGAGACGTCTTCCGTCTCATCGAGTCCATCCCAATCACAGGCGTGCCTCAGTTCGAAATACGATTGCGCGGCCGCAAGGCCGTCGTCTCGAAAGGCGTCGATAACGTCTTGTGCCGCCTGGCGTCGGCGTTCGGCAAATGTTGGTCTTTGCGAGTGTGACACCGCGTTTACGTTTTTCCTGCAAGGCGTCGGCGAGCCGGGTTTGGGAGACGGGTGGACTGGATTTGGCGCCAAGGCCTTACGGTCAGGGTCCGCTGCTTCCTCGATACGATTTAAACTAGGAAGTGCCACGCCGTACGAACAATGGCCGTTCGGTAAATCTGGCTATTTTTCTATGACCGCCCGAGATACGACTTCCGCGTCGCCGTACTTGTCATTACGCTGCAAGGGAAGCGCCTGCTCAAGCAAGGCTTCCGGCGATGCGTTCACAGAATAGACTTTCGGTTTTACTCAAAACCCAGCAAGTCGCACGTCCACAAATAGTCAATGCGGCAAAGGCCGCCAATACTAATAATATTAGTGTTCTGGGAGGTGGACGCCGTCAAGCCGCGAGGCTGCTGTCCCGCCATGCAGAAGTGCTTTTGCACGATTGACAGACACGTTCTCCGTAATGGCTCGACGTAAATTTCGTCGAGCACATCAAGCATTTACGCTCTTTTTTCTCATGCTTGCGATCGGAAGTCGGTTTTTTGTAGTTAGATGACTGAGATGCCATTTCTTTGCTTCACCTGTGCTCTAAAAGAAAGCCGAATATAGAGCGCCTAATTTTTCATCGCAACAAAAATCACACTGTCATGATATATTTCTATTTTTATAAATGTGTAACACGGAGATTTTTTCTTTTACTTACAATATACTACATGCCACTCTCTCTCAAGGACAGTGCCGCGCTTCATCGCAGGTGATATTAAAGCGCTTCGAGATCTCCCGCGTTATTGTCTCCTTGAGCGTGCGTTTTGGCCACCAACCGGTTCGCGTCCCCACTTTCGCGTTATCGGTCACATAATATCAGATGTCGTTTGCACGTGTTTCGGGAACTGTGCTGATAACGAGAGGGTTGCCGGTCAATTCTTCGCAATGCCGGTTCAATTCCCGAAGCGATGCGCTGGTCGCCGCACCATCGCCCACATTGAATGTTTGAACGTCTTTCGTTTCAATCCCGTCCAAATTTAGCGCGATCAGGTCTTACAAATCAGCAATGTGCAGTGAATCGCGGACTGGGTGTCCGTCGCCGCCGTGGCCGATATAGGCGAGCGCTCTGCCGAACAGATGGCGAGCCAACCAAAGCGTGATGACCCCTTGATCGACCTTGCCCATTTGCCATGTCCTCGTGAGGATTCCACAATGGTAGATGACCGCCGTAACCCTTACGCAGCTCGGAATTACTCTATTAATTGTTCCTCTGCGAGTTTAGTAGCGCCATAGAGTGAGCGTGGCCCAGCGGTACTGAAATTTTCGGCGATGCCGGCGGCGGACTAACCGGTTCCGGCTGCGCCCTCGGCGATTTCCAGGCGTTCGCCCTGCACTTCGAGTGGTAAGTCTGTCAGCGCCGTTATGGAGTAGACGCGGCTTCAGGAGAGCAAAATCATATCTCCGCCCCATCGGCGCAGATGTTCGAGATAGTTCAGCGCACAGGTGAGGTTGGTGTCGAGCACATATCCAGGTGCCCATTTTGCCCAGCCAGGATGCTTAGCTCCACTGAACATTCGATTAGAAAATCGACGGCGCCAAGGGCGGCCAAGTAGCCTTCAATTAGGACGTCGCTATGCAGAAATTCAACGACGCGGCAGCCAGTCGACTAAGTGTCAGTTCGCTACTGCGTCGTTTCAGATTATTCAGGGCGACTACGGAGAAGGCCGGACGCTCCCGCGCAATCATGCAGGCGAGGTTGGAGCCGACAAACCGGCGCCAACGGCTACGGCAATTCGCTTCTTTAACTAATTACGAGATATCACGCTCCGTCGGCCATACACAATACCTAGGCCAATTTCTCAACGGCATGCTATATATTGCTAAATATGCGAAGTTTTGCGTTTGGAGAGAGTAATGTAGCAAAGCGGTAAGAAGATCCGCTCCTTGGTAACAGGCGGTGCTGGCTTCATCGGCTCGCATTTATGCGAGCGATTGGTCGAGCGCGGCCATGAAGTGGTTTGCGTCGACAATTACTATACCGGCGCGAAGGTTAACATCGCGCATTTGCTCGGTGATTCGTATTTCGAATTGATCCGCCACGATGTGACCTTTCCGCTCTATATCGAGGTGGACGAAATCTATAACTTGGCTTGCCCCGCTTCTCCCGTTCACTACCAACGCGACCCGGTTCAAACGACGAAAACGAACGTGCATGGCGCGATCAATATTCTCGGTCTTGCCAAGCGCTTGAAGGTCCGTGTGTTGCAGGCGTCGACCAGCGAAATCTACGGCGACCCGAGCGTGCATCCACAACCGGAAGACTATCAAGGAAACGTCAACCCAATCGGCCCCCGTGCTTGCTACGACGAAGGCAAACGTTGCGCCGAAACATTGTTCTTCGACTACCATCGCCAACATGGGCTGCCGATTAAGATAGCGCGCATCTTCAACACCTACGGTCCACGGATGATGCCGGATGACGGTCGGGTGGTTTCAAACTTCATCGTCCAGGCATTGCGCGGCGATCCCATCACCGTATATGGGGACTGCATCCAAACTCGGTCGTTCTGTATGTCGACAATTTAGTCGAAGGAATGATCCGCTTGATGGAATCGCCAGAAAGCGAAACTGGACCAGTCAATCTAGGCAACCCGGTGGAAACGACAATCGGTGAGTTGGCGGCCCGCATCACGGCGTTGGCTGGCGGCGAGTCGCAGGTCGACTAGCGTACCTTGCCAATGGACGATCCCTTGCAGCGGTGCCCATATATCACTCGGGCAAAGTCGATTTTGGATTGGTCTCTATCGGTGGCGCTCGATGATGGTCTGTCAAAAACAATCGCCTACTTTCGCAGCATTCTGTAGTGCTGCGCTAACCACCGGGACTGGATTTTGCCCAAAGACCTCGCTCCGAGGCCCGGGCGTCCTCTCCGTCGACGACGTAGCGGTCGGTTTGGGTTCGGAACGCCTCGGCCCAGCCGCTCTGTACCATATCTTCGTTGATGTCGCGCTCGCCGCTATAGCAGGTCGCTAAATTAGCGGCACCCTTCACTTTCAATTCAATATTGCAGGATAAACGCCAACCGTCTTCTAGTTGGATCAATTGTGACCAGGCGGCCACGTCGCATTTCATTTTGGCATCGTCGATTTGGCAAATGATGTCAATTTTGGGCGCGCTGACGCCGAATAGTCGGAGTATCCGTTTGACGATCAGTATCGTATTCCCCGACTTAGCCGATGCATAGCCGCGCACTTCCTTGGCCGCGACTGTCGAGGATAATAAATTGGAGCTCAGTAGACTAAAGTATAAACCGACAACAATGGTCAGATGTCTCGCCATTGCCTTCATTCTTACTCTCTCGCCGCGGCCATTGGTCGTGCCGGGAGTGCCGAGCCGCAATCGACATCGCCGTCGCAACAGGGTGCGAGATTGGTTTTGCAGTGGACGCATTGCGCATGTCCATGTACGTAGTCCATCGGTGTCGGTGCGCCGCACCAAGGACAAAATATGTGTGTGGAATCACCCATATCGGTGATTCTAACACAAAACCACAGCGTCGTGTTAACCGTAACTCTTAACCCAGCAGTGTGCCGACCCGCGCCAGTGATTTAGGCGTTTTGATGGTGTACTTTTCGCAATAATAGCCGATAAGGCGTGCGACTTCGGTTTCGCCCATGGCGTCCATTGTCGTACACGGTGCTTTGCCAAATCGCAGGGCTAAGCCAGCCCCCATATCGATTTCAGCGGGACTCGCTACTTCTTCGTCGAGTTCTTGTAGGACCGGCAGGAACGTTGCGCCCAACAGGCGGTCGGCGATGGCGGCATCCGCCGCGACATCCGGCGCCGGGGCCTCGCCGATATCCCACTTGCCGTTATTGGCACCCATTTCCTTGACCTTATCTGTCGGTTTGTAGAACGCGCCATGCGGCTCCAAATTTTCCGCCGCATGCGCCATCGTCTGCATGCCGACAAGGTTCATGACCAGGAAGGGGCCTGCGGCAATCCCCAGTGCGTCTTGGGCGACGCGGTCGATCTGCGCCGATGATCCGAGACCTTCCTCGAGCAGTCGCACCGCCTCGTTCGAATACGGACAGAAGAATCTGTTGAGTGCGAACCCGTAACTGTCGCGGCACAGGATCGGTTTTTTCGACGTTGCGTTGCAAAAGGCGACCGCGGTGTCGATGATATCTTGGCGGGTTTTGTCACCGCGCACGACTTCGACGATGGGGTTGATGGCGGCGGGGTTAAAATAGTGCAGGCCGAGAAACCGGCTCGGGTCGGTGACGGCTTCGGCCAATCCGTTGACTGTCAGGCAACTGGTGTTTGTTGCGACCACCGCGCTGTCGCGCAAGACCGGGTTCAAGCGGCCGTAAAGCTCCGCCTTCAAGTCGAAGCGCTCGAACACAGCCTCAATGATAAGGTCTGCCTCACATGCGAGCTCGATTCCCGTGCCGCCGCTCAACCGTGCTTTCGCCGCTGCCGCATCGGCTTCGCTCATCCGGCCTTTCTCGGCGTTTCGGTCATAGAAGCCGTTGGTGGTCGCGATCGACCGTTTCACTGAGTCCTCGGAGATATCGATCATGCGCACGTCGATGCCGTGTTGCGCGATATTCGCTGCGATGCCGGAGCCCATTGTGCCGGCTCCGATGATGGCGACGTTCTTAAATGTCATGCCAATTTCCCTGCTCAAAATTTTGGTTGGGGATGCTAACGGCTCGCCCCGACGAGGCCAATACCCGAAAATATGAAGGGGCAGGTTTAGATCACGAAATTACCAGTTCTATTTCCCGGTCATACCCCTTATGAACTATACCGGAATTTATCTACCACCGTGGCCAAGGAGTGGGCCACGTGCGATGCATTGCTATGATTAGGCCCACTTTGTGGGAGGGGCCTGAAATGAGAGGAAGAAATATGAAGCAGTTATTGGTCGTCTTGGTGTTCGGAATGTTTTTGTTCACTGGGTCCGCCTACGCGGCGGGATCAAGCGATACGCCTGCCAAAACGGGTTCGTCCGAAATGATGGCCGCACGCGATCATGTCAAGGCCGAGCGTTATAAGGATGCCATTCCTCAGTTACAGAAAGTGATCGCGCAGCAGCCTCAGAACGCCGATGCTTGGAACCTGCTGGCTTATAGTCAGCGTAAGATGGACGATCTCACGGCGTCGCTTGAAAACTACAAAAAGGCGTTGAGCATCGATCCGTCGCATAAGGATGCGCATGAGTATCTGGGCGAGCTTTATCTGCGGATGGGCGATCTGGCTAAAGCCGAAAAACAACTAAAGCGGCTGGACAGTCTGTGTTTCTTCGGATGCGACCAAATAGATGAGCTAAAAGCCGCCATCGCCGCCTATAAGAAGAAAAAGGGATAACCCTGGCCGCTTCGTATGGCACAATCTTGAAAATTTGAGCTGTTTGACTACATCGACACATCGTGTGTTTTTCGAATTCGAGCGTCGCACGACGCGATTTTGCTTTTAAAGGGGGAAACATGATCGAAATCGATCATCTGACGAAGCAATTCGGGCCGATCACCGCAGTCGAGGACGTTAGCTTCAAAGTCGCGCGCGGCGAAGTCGTCGGATTTCTCGGCCCAAACGGTGCCGGCAAGTCCACGACGATGAAAATGGCGACGGGATTCTTGCGGCCAACCTCGGGGACAGCGCGGATCTGCGGCTTCGACGTGCTGGAAGACCCGCTCGACGTTAAAAAAAGGATCGGCTACCTCCCGGAAGGGGTGCCGATGTGGCCGGACATGACGGCGGCTGCCTTCCTGAAATTCATCGGTCGGGTGCGCGGCTTCAGCAATGCGGAGGCGGAGCAGCGAATCGCAACGGCGATTGAAAAAACCCAACTCTCCGGTGTCCTGGAGCAACCCATCGATACGCTTTCCAAGGGATACAAGCGCCGCGTTGGATTAGCGCAGGCGCTGCTGCACGATCCCGAGGTACTCATCTTGGACGAGCCGACAGACGGTCTCGATCCAAACCAAAAATACGAAGTCCGCGAATTGATCCGCGGGATGGCCGGTGACAAGGCCATCGTAGTCTCGACGCATATTCTGGAAGAAGTCGAAGCTGTTTGCAGCCGGGCAGTGATTATCGCCAAAGGGCGGATTGTCGCCGACAGTACGCCGGAAGACCTTCTGAGCAAGGCGCCCAATCATAATGCGGTGACGATACGTGCCAGCGAAACATCCACCGTTCGCTCGGCCTTGGAAGGTGTGGCTGGTATTTCCGAAATTGAGACGCTTGGCGAGAACCGGCTCCGGATACGCCCGGAGACCGGCGCCGTAATTATCGACGCTGTTGGCGCCGCCTTGCGGGAGAAAGCTATCGCGGTCGATGAATTACATCTAGAGCGTGGCCGGCTCGACGATGTTTTCCGCCAAATTACGGTGACGGGGTAAGAGATGCAGAACACGATGATCATCTTTCTGCGCGAGATGGCCGGGTATTTCGCAACCCCTCTCGCGTATGTATTTATTGTCATTTTTCTGGCGCTTTCTGGTGCGCTGACTTTCTTCGCCGGTGGTTTTTTCGAGAGTGAGCAAGCTAGTCTCCGATCGTTCTTCAATTTTCACAGCTGGCTCTATCTGATCCTGATCCCGGCGCTTTCGATGCGCCTGTGGGCGGAGGAACGCCGCAACGGTACGATCGAATTGCTGATGACTCTGCCGGTGACCTTGGGCCAGGCGGTAATGGGCAAGTTTCTCGCTGCATGGTGTTTTGCCGGCGTAGCGTTGACGCTGACCTTCCCAATTTGGATTACCGTCAATTATCTGGGTGAGCCCGACAACGGCGTGATCGTTGCTGGATATTTCGGTAGCTTCCTGATGGCTGGTGGATTTCTCGCCGTTGGATCGTTCGTCTCCGCCCTTACAAAAAACCAGGTCATTGCGTTTGTAGTGTCTGCGGCATTGTGTTTCCTATTAATCGCAACCGGCACCTCGGTCGTTATCAATGGATTGACCGAATGGGCACCTGGAGAATTGATCGATTTCGTCCGCTCGCTTAGCTTTACGGATCACTACTCGGCAATTGCACAAGGCAAGCTCGACCTACGGGACGTGTTCTATTTCTTCTCCGTGATCGCTTTGTTTCTGTTTCTCAACGCTGTGGCCGTCGAACGGTCGAAAGCCAGTAGTTAGGGAGGGCGCGGCATGATAACCGGTATAATCAATAATCGCGGCGGCGCCATAGCAATTGGAGTGGTGGCTATCGCACTGTTCATTGCCTTGAATTTTGGGGCTTCGTCGCTCACCGGCGCACGGGTCGATCTTACCCAAGACAAGTTATTCACCTTGTCGGAGGGGACCCGTAATATCTTGAAATCCCTCAATCGCCCGGTGACGCTGAAGCTCTATTATTCGCGCCAGTTGGGTGAAGCGGCGCCACCTTTCGGTCTGCACGCAAGCCGCGTGCGCGACATGCTGAAAGAGTTCGCGTCGGTGTCGGCTGGGAATCTCACTATTGTCGAACAAGATCCCGAGCCGTTTTCTGAAATCGAAGATACCGCGGTTGAAGCGGGCCTTCAGGGTATTCCGCTCGATGAAAGCGGAGATAAAGTCTATTTCGGCATGATCGGCGAGGCGGGTGACGCCAAGGGCGTTATTCCGATGTTTCAGATCGATCGCGATCGATTCCTGGAATACGACTTGGCTCGCATGGTTTCCAAGTTGCAAAATCCCGACGCGGCGCGGATCGGCGTATGGACCAGCGCGCCAATGTTCGGCGATATGACCGCGCGGATGCGTGGCGCGCCGACGGAACCTTGGGCTGTGATCACACAAATGCAGGGCAATTTTGCGGTTCGGCAATTGGTATTGCCGGAGCAGCTGGGCGAGGACGTCGATCTGTTGATCCTGGCTCATGCGGCATATCTAAACGATCAAGAGCTTTATGCTATCGATCAGTATTTGATGCGGGGCGGCAAGGCTGTGATCTTCGTCGATCCCTTTAATGAAGGTGCGGCCAGCCGGCGCTTCGCGGTGGGCGCGGTGCCCGAATCCTCTAATCTGAAAAAACTGTTCAATGCTTGGGGTGTGTCCGTCACGGAAAACAGGCTGGCCGCTGACATGAGCCTGGCGCGGCTCGTAAATGCCGGGTCGGAGCAGCAAATCGTCCCCGCACCTTATGTCACATGGCTGCAGCTTGGCGCGGACAGTATTTCCAGCACCGACCTCGTGACCTCAAACCTCAATCGTTTGAATCTTGCGAGTGCCGGGGTAATCAGCCTGAAGGACGGCGCACCGCTTAAGGGTGAGCCGCTCTTGTGGACGACCACGGATTCGCAGTTGGTCGATGTGAAGAACATTTCGGGTCAACGACCCGATATCCGCGGCATGGTCGAGCGATTCAAAGCCAGCGGCGAGAAACAAGTCCTCGCCATGCGGCTGACAGGGTCCGTGAAATCCGCCTTCCCCGATGGAGCTCCGAAAGAACCGGAGTCGGCGAAGAAGGAAGAACCTACAAGTGATAGCGGCAAGCCCGCCGACCATAAAGGCTCGCAGGACAAGGCCGAGGAAGACAAGGGCAAACCGAAGCCGCATGTCGCCGCATCCCAGGAACCGCTCAACCTGATCGTCGTTGCCGATACGGACATGCTCTCGAACGCGTTTTGGGTGCAGATGCGCCAATTCTACGGTCGGCGTTTCACGACTCCCGTCGCCAATAACGGCGACTTCGTTCTGAATGCTGTCGAAAACCTTTCCGGATCCAGTGATCTGATCGCTTTGCGAAGCCGAGGCTCCGCTCATCGCCCGTTCACGAAAATCGAAGAAATGCAGGAAGCCGCGCAAGAGCAATTCAAATCCGAAGAACAAAGGCTGATGCGCCAGCTTGAGGAGACTGAGAAAAAACTCCTGACTTTACAAGGGGGTCCCCGACCGGAAGAGGGCGCTGACGCGCCGAAGGCCCTGACCGAAGAGCAAAAGGTGGAAGTACAGAAGTTCACCGATGAGTTGTTGATCACGCGAAAAGCGCTGCGTCAGGTACGGCATGATCTGCGCAGGGATATTGATAGTCTGCGCAATCGTCTGAGTTTCTTGAACATCGCTCTCATACCGTTCCTGGTGACGATTGCTGTGGCCGGCTTGGGCGTGGCACGGTTCCAGCGGCGCAAGCGCGCGGTTACCACCAACGGCTAACCCGCGCGGTGCCGGACGGCAGGCACATAAGTGAAGGTGGAGCGGTGCCTGAGTTCAGCCACGAAACTTGTCGCGACTGATTGCGATGCTTTGAGCTTATGATAAACGTTTTCTTTGATTTATAGCCGATAAAGCCATACAAGGGTGCCGCTTTTCGGGACAGGGTAGGATTGAATGAACGCCACCCCAAGATCATTGGACGAACTCCGGCAAGAGATTGATGCCATCGACCGGCAGGTGCATACGCTGATACAGCAGCGCGGCGGGTTGGCGAGTGAGATTGCCGAGATTAAGAAACGCGACGGCTTGGACAAGGTGCGCCCTGGGCGTGAGGCCGCGCTGATGCGCGAACTGGTGGCGCGTCATGTAGGTGTGTTTCCGGCCGGCGCTGTGCTGCGGATTTGGCGAGAGATCATCTCGTCGCTGGTGCTGATGGAAATGCCGGATTACGCGATTGCCGTCTATGCTGCCGGAGACGACCAGGGTTATTGGGATCTGGCGCGCGATCAGTTCGGTAGCCGGACGCCGATGACCGCGCATCCGAGTGCCCGGGATGCGATCTCCCAAGTTTTCGACGGTGCGGCTGCCTTGGCGGTAGTGCCGTGCCCGACGGAAGATGAGCCCGGTACCTGGTGGCCAAATCTCTGTGCGCAGAATGCGCCGCGAATTCTTTACCGTCTGCCGTTCTTCGGGCGTGGAAATGCGCGGGGCGGTTCCGGGGGTGTGCCCGATGCCTTGGTGATCGGCTCCATGACATCGGAGAAGACCGGCGATGATCGGACGGCGATGGTGCTTGAGACGGGCGGCGATCTCAGCCGGTCCGGTCTCTCGGAGATCCTGACGGCGGCGAGTTTGCGACCGACATTACTGGCGCCAAGTGCCGCCGGTGCGCGCCTTTGTTATGCGGAAGTCGAGGGTTTCGTCGCATCCGATGATATGCGCCTGCAGATGCTGGCCGCCCGCGACACGATTGAACGTATGACGGTCATCGGAAGTTATGCGACGCCAATGGGCGATCCTGTAACCCAGGGTGCTGACAAGGGAGATTGAGGAATGACAAATCCGATACCGAAGCCGGGGATCATGGACGTCCAGCCCTATGTGGGCGGTCTCCATACGGTCGAGGGCGTCGATAAGGTCGTTGTTCTTGCGTCGAACGAGTGCCCGTTGGGCGCCAGTCCGCGGGCGATTAAGGCTTATCAGAAAGAATCGGGGAAACTACATCTTTATCCCGATGGTGGTGCCGGGGAACTGAGGGCCGCTATTGGGGAGCGATTTGGGCTCGATCCGGCACGCATTGTATGTGGTGCCGGTTCCGACGAAGTGATTTCGCTGATGATCGGCGCCTATGCCGGTGTTGGTGACGAAGTACTCTACACGGAACACGGATTTCTAATGTATCCGATCAATGCGCGGTCGGTGGGTGCGACGCCGGTCGCCGCGCCGGAAACCAATTTGACAGCGGATATGGATAAGCTGCTGGCATGCGTGACCGAACGCACGAAGATGGTGTTCCTGGCAAATCCGAACAATCCAACCGGCAGTTATGTTTCGGTTGATGAGCTGAGGCGTTTGCATGCCGCGTTGCCGAGCCATGTCCTACTGGTGATCGATGCGGCTTATGCGGAATATGTCAGCCGAAATGATTATGTGTCAGGCGCGGAATTAGTCGACCAGTTCGAAAATGTCGTCATGACGCGAACCTATTCCAAAGTGTTCGGCCTGGCCGCTATTCGCCTCGGATGGGCTTATTGTCCAGCGCATGTCGCCGATGTGCTGAACCGGGTGCGGAACCCATTCAATGTGACCAGTCCAGCGCAGGCCGCGGGAATTGCGGCGGTGGGCGATCTCTCGCACACGGACGCCGCCGTCGCCCATAATGATGAATGGCTTTCGCGCTTCACGGCGGAGCTTCAGGGTCTTGGATTGGAAGTCGCCCCCTCCGTCGGCAATTTTGTCTTGGTCCAATTCGGAGAAGTGGCGCGAGCGCAATCAGCCTACGATCATCTGTTGAGCCGTGGCGTCATTACCCGGATGATGGGTGGCTACGGATTGCCCGACGGTTTGCGCGTTACCATCGGCCTTGAATCGGAATTGAAGGCCATCATCGACGGCTTGGCCGAGCATCGGAAATTAGCATGAGCCAATCCGAACCCCCTTTCGAGCGTATGGCGCTGATCGGCCTCGGCTTGCTTGGCTCTTCCCTGGCGCTTGTCGCTAAACGCGAAGGTCTAGCTGGGCATGTTGCCGGCTCCACCCGCAGCAAAGAGACACGCGACCGCGCGTACGAACTCGGTTTTCTCGACAGCGTGCATGAGACTGCCTTGGAAGCGGTCGAGGGTGCGGACCTCGTGGTCTTGTGCTCGCCGGTCGGCACCTATGGTGATTTGGCCAAAGCGATGGCGCCGGGCTTGCGACAAGGGGCCATCGTGACGGATGTTGGATCGGTCAAACAGGCCGTGGTCCGCGATGTGGGGCCGCATATGCCAGCGGGTGTGCATTTGGTGCCAGGGCATCCGGTCGCCGGCACCGAACAGTCGGGTCCCGACGCCGGTTTTGCTGAGTTGTTCGAGGATCGTTATTGCATTCTGACGCCGCCGCCCGGGACCGATGAGGTGGCGATCGAGAAGATCGCGGAATTCTGGCGGCGCGCCGGCAGCATGATCGAGATCATGGACCCACATCACCACGATCGGGTTTTGGCCATCACCTCGCATTTGCCGCATTTAATCGCGTACACGATTGTTGGCACCGCCAGTGATTTAGAAACTCAGCTGATTCGTGAAGCGGCCGAGGACAGTGATGTGGTGCGGACTCGGGAAGTCATCCGTTATTCGGCCGGTGGGTTCCGGGATTTCACGCGTATTGCGGCATCGCCACCGGAGATGTGGCGCGATATTTTTCTGAACAACCGAGAGACCGTATTGGAAATGCTGGGCCGTTTCACCGAGGATTTAACAGCATTACAGCGCGCCATTCGTTGGGGTGAGGGCGATAAACTTTACGATTGGTTCGAGCGGACCCGCGAAATTCGCCAAGGGGTAGTGGATATGCGTCAGGCGGGAAGCTTCAATCCTGCCGAGCAGAAGGAGGAGCCTGAGACTGAGTGAGCAGCGGCGGCAAATTTGCGAGCTTGATGGGCCCGATGAAAAAGGCACCGTCTTGCGCTGTTATGGGGACCGTTAGGACACGGCGCCCGTCACTCGGCGAAGTCTTTGCCAATAAGTTCAGTGTGACACGAGATGCTGGCAGGATGTCCCGGCGGAGTAGATTAGCTTCGGCCATTGCCTCCAGAGTTTCCTCGTAGCCGCGAATGTCGGCAGTCAACGCGCCAAGTGGCCGCATCTGGGTATCGAGCGCTATGGTGCCGTTGGCTCGCAGATCGAGCGCGCCCCAAATCATATTTAGCCAATGAACTTCAAGGGTTCCGCCTGAGCGACGCCATTCCGAAATCGCGTCGAAAACGCTTTGACCATTAAGCGGGCCGAGAAAAACCGCCTTGGCTTTGATACTGTCGATGGTGTCACCGAGGGTCGGGGCGTGTATCGCCGCCAACGCAATTTGCTCTGCCGCGACGCTAATTTCGAGAGCCGGTTCGGTGTGCGCAATTGGCGGATGGTTGGGTCGAACGATATCCGCCAAGACACGGTTTGTCTTTAGCAGGCTTCCCTGATCCGCCTCAGTAATTTGGACATCCTTCAACACCAAGGTTAGCGCGGCTAACGTTCCCGAATCGCCGATCACCGCGACAGCTTCGATGCCGATGGTATTGGCGGTAAAATCACCCTCTTCCGCTTGGCCGCGATAGCGCATCTGTTGGGCGCCGAACGCTTCAAGCCGGTATCGCCTCAGATCCCAAGGCTGGAGATCTAAGTGCAGTTCTTCGCTCCGCCATGACAGTCCAACTGCAGGATTGGATGCGTCGGGCGCCGAGATCTTGATGCGCACTAGGAATGGGAATCCTGTGGTCTCGATTGGACCGTGATTGACAGTGAATCCATCTCGCCGTTGCTTGTCGATCCAGTTATTTAAAAGCTCCTCGCCGATCGACGCCGCATAGAGCCAATAGGCGGGATAGCCGAACAAGACGAAGGCCAATAGAATGATGGGCCCGATAAGCACGCGTTTTGAAAGCATGGACACTCCTGACTCCAATACTTATAAGGCGGGAAAGGCGGCGTAAAGCGATCTCATTTTGGCGCGGCCGAAACTTCCGGATGTAACAGTCAGCTTATGGTAGAGAGCGGATTCGAATCGAATACGGCGCGTCTCTCTACTTGGCGCAGTCCGGCACAGAATGAAAAATCGAAACAAGATTGGCTCGACACCTTGCCGGCGACGGAATGCGCTTGGATTTTCGCCTATGGATCGTTGCTGTGGGATCCGGGATTTGAGTATGAGGAATCACGCCCGGCGACGATTTACGGGTATCATCGCCGGTTCTGCATTTATTCCCATATCTACCGCGGCACACCGGAACGGCCGGGATTGGTCTTTGGGCTCGACCATGGTGGCTCCTGCCGGGGGCGTGTCTTTCGAGTGGCACCCAATGCGGCGTGTGAAGTGTTGGGTATGATTTGGGACCGAGAGATGGTCTACCGTGTATACTTGCCGCGGACACTCAATGCCCATGCGAACGAGGTTTGCATTGAGTGCCGCACGTTCGTTGCCGACCCAAGTCACGAGCAATATGCGGGAAGGATGGATGTGAAACGCACGGCCGCGATGATCGCGGGTGCTTCCGGTAAGGCGGGGGCCAACAGCGATTACCTGAAAAACACGCTTTCCCATTTGCAAGAATTGGGTTTGCAGGAGGGTCAATTGCTGCGGTTATGGACCGAAGTCCAACGTTGTCTTGATGAGCGAAAATGCTGACCGCACGCTTCGCCGACGCGCTGTCTTGTGCGCAGGATTGGCATCGCGCACAGATGCGCAAAGGCCGCTCCACTCCGTATATCGCGCACTTGCTCTCTGTTGTGGCGCTCGTTTTCGAAGCCGGCGGCACTGAGGATGAGGCGATTGCCGCTTTATTGCATGACGCCATCGAGGATCAAGGAGGATCGATCGTAGGCGAAACTATCTCGACGAAGTCCGGCCCCAACGTATTGGCGATCGTGCGTGAGTGTTCCGATTGGAATCGGTGATGGAGCCAAGCCTTCGTGGCAGCAACGCAAGGAGAGCTTTGTTGCATCTATCGCCTAGATTTCAGCATCTGGTCGGCTCGTCGCGGCGGCCAATAAATTGCATAATGCCCGTGATTTGCGGGAGGATTACCGCGTGTTAGGCGACGGTCTCTGGCACAGATTCAATGGCGGTAGAACAGGTACGTTATGGTATTATCGGGCAGTGGCGGATGCACTGGAGCAGGTGTCGGCACCGAAACGAATCGTGGAAGAATTGCAGCGGGTTGTCACGGATCTCGAAGTGCTGGCGGCTGCGGGACATAAGTCATGAAGCGGCAAGGTGCAAACTACTGGAAGGTTGGTGGCGCGCGCCGTGAAAGGTTCGGAGATGAGGCGGGGGCCAGATTGATGGAGCCGAGAAGGCACGCTCCATAAGGCGGCAAGGGTTTTTCGCCGCATTGATGCTATCGATGAAGATCACGCCGGGCTCGGGAGTGTCGAATGTCGGACGCATAATTCTGTCCCAAAGGCCGCGGGCGCGGATCGATTTGTGGACCGTCCCGTCTATGCGCAAATTCCATAAGTCGTCTCGGGGCACCGCTGTCATAAAGACATCGGTCACGAGAACCGAGAGATTGGACATGCGCAGCTTAGTAGGGTCTTGTTTGACGCCGATGAAGGCCTCGATATCCGGATGGTCGCATCTCAACGTGCCCATCATCGCGCCGCGGCTCGATCTGGCGCTCATGATGGTCCGGCACATAGCATCCCAAACATCCATGAAGCTGAGTGGTGCCGGTGCGTCGGACC
>CAJWTF010000087.1 GCA_913046825.1 uncultured Rickettsiales bacterium
GAGATCACGATGACCGCGTTATTCGGCGTGTACCAGGCGCGATAGAACGCCATCAGATCAGCGCGGTTTAGGTTCTCAATTTCATGCTCCCAACCAATAATTGGGATGCGGTAGGGATGATTTGCATAGAGCGCGGCGGCGGCCTGCTCGGAAAGCTGAGCGCTCGGATTATTGTCGATCCGGCTCAACCGCTCTTCAAGGACGACCCGGCGCTCGGGCACGATGTCTTCGGGAGTCAATCGTAGCCCAGTCATCCGATCCGCTTCGAGTTTCAGCATTAGATCTAACCGGTCGGCGGCGAAGTTGGTGACGTACCCGGTGTAGTCCTGAGAGGTGAAGGCGTTGTCCCGACCGCCATTGCGCGCGACGGTCCTGGAAAATTCACCAGGGGCCATGTTCTTCGTGCCCTTGAACATCAAATGTTCGAGATAATGCGCCAGGCCGGATTTACCCGGTGGCTCGTCCATTGCGCCGACCCTGTAGTAAACGATCATCGTCGCCACAGGTGCGCGATGATTCGGCACGATCACCACCTGCAAGCCGTTCTCGATCGTAAAGCTTTCGGGATTGAAGACAGTCGCATTTGCGGAATGATGGACGTTCGCCGTGATCATCAATGATACGATCAAAGAAAGTATCGTGGATTTTGGGAATAGACCTAACATGACGCCTCCGTAGACTTCCTGACCGGTAGCATGTAGGGAGGCGCGTCGCGAATCACAACTTCGCGCAGCCGGTAATATCGTCGTTTATTTATTCTTAATTATGGGAGTAATACCTTCGGTCGGCGATTTGCCAAGTGCCGCGTTATCGCGCAGGCGTTTTGACTCTTCTTTCGCGTCGACAAGAGTTTTTGGCTTTTTCTTGTCGCGCCAGAACACTAATGAATCGACCAACGAAGCTTCTTCCTTGATCCGGCCGCTTTCCCGTTCGACGACATAGCGGATGCTGGGATCCACATCAAGAGCGTCCGCCCGCTTCAGCAATGCGGATTCGCCATTAGTAAATTTGCCGTTTGTTTTGCTCTTCGTCGCTCGGCTCTGGCGGGATTGACCACCCAGATTACGCAACAATTTGTTCTGGGCGTCGTCCCGGGGTGAGGTCTCGTTGGGTCGCTCAGCTCCGGGCCGAGGTGGTCGCAAGCCATAATCCGGCGGCAGCGACAAGGGGGCCCGTGTCACCACGGCAAACTCATCCGGGCCGGTGTTGCCGCCTTTCAGGGCGTTGCAACCAACCAAAGCGGTTCCAATCGACAGGACGAGTAAAAGTTTTCCGCAGTTCACATTGTATTCCTAAATTTAAGTTAGCAAAGCGAGTCTAACGCTCATCTCCGCGCTTCGCAATGAAACCGTCGAGGAGGATAAGGGCGACGCCGACTGATATCGCGGCGTCCGCGACATTGAACGCGGGCCAATGATATCCCGCCGCATGGAAATCCAGAAAATCGTATACCCGGCCCCAAATAAATCTGTCGAACACATTGCCGATAGCACCGCCGATAACGAAGCCGAGCGCGAGTGCTAGGAATGTGGTTTCGGCTTTTCGCAACCAAACGATAAGAACGATGGAAATGGCGATTGCCAGCGCGCTGAGAAGGTACGGCGTCCAAGGAGAATCGCTTGCGAACAGGCCGAAGCTGACGCCGCGGTTCCAAACTTCAACGATGTTGAAGAAGCCCGTGACTTCGATATAGCGCGCGGTGTCGAGGACAACGTCTCGTATGAGCCATTTGGTCAGTTGATCCAAGACGACGACGGTTGCGCCAACACTGAGGCCGATTTTCAACATGGCGATGTCCCGCGATCGTTATTCGGCGGCTTCTTGGTAGCCACGCACGGCGTCCGCGCAACGGCTGCAAATATCTTCATATTCCGCATCGCGACCGACTTCTGGTAGGACTTTCCAACACCGTTCGCATTTCGCGCCATCCGCTTTATTTGGAACGACAGCGATCCCATCAGTGTCCGCCAAGGTGAAGGCATTCGCCGGCGGTGCACCGGTTTCGACGGTGATATCCGACGTGATCGCGACGTCCGCTAGGTCGATGCCGTTCAGCAGTGCCACCTTGTCCGGCAAGACGTAAACCGTGGGCGCAGCTTGAAGGCTGGATCCCATGCGTTTTTCCGCTCGTTCGATCTCGAGCGCGCCCAGTACGACGCGGCGTACTTGCCGGATATAGGACCATTTTTCGCTCAAATCCTCGTTACGCCAGGTATCGGGGATCTCCGGGAACGTTCGCAAATGCACGCTTTCTTCATCGCCGGGATGGCGCTGCAGCCATGCTTCCTCTGCGGTGAAGCAAAGGATTGGTGCGAGCCAGGCGGTCAGGCAGTTATACAATTCCGCCAATACGGTTTGCACCGCGCGACGCGTCGGCGAGCCGGTTGAATCGCAATAGAGAGAATCCTTGCGAATGTCGAAATAGAAGGCCGACAGATCCACCGTGCAAAAATTATAAAGCTCACGGAAGAGCCCGTGAAAATCGTATTCGTCGCAACACCGGCGAACATGCGCGTCCAATTGCCAGAGCCGATGCAGCACCCAGCGTTCCAATTCCGGCATGTCGGCAACAGGCACCGCTTGCGAGGCGTCATGGCCGTTCATGTTGCCGATGAGATAGCGCAGCGTATTCCGCAGCCGGCGATAGGCATCAATCTGGTGTTTCAGAATATCCGGGCCGATTTTCAAATCCATCGAGTAATCAGAAGCGACGACCCAAAGACGCAATATTTCCGCCCCACTTTGTTCGATAACGGTTTGCGGTGCCGTGACATTGCCGAGTGACTTCGACATCTTTCGACCGTCTTCCGCCATCACGAACCCGTGGGTGAGCACACCGTTATAGGGCGCGCGTCCGCGTGTCCCACAGGCTTCCAGTAACGAGGAATGGAACCAGCCGCGATGTTGGTCCGAGCCTTCGAGGTAAAGATCGGCCGGCCAGCGCTGATCTTCGCGATCTTCGAGGACGAAGGTATGGGTGGAGCCGGAATCGAACCACACGTCGACGACGTCACGGACCTGTTCGTAGTCGTCGGCGTTATAGTCGTCGCCCAGGAACCGCGACGGCGGGCTTGAGAACCAGGCGTCGGCACCGTCTTTACGGAACGCATCTACGACTCGGTCGACGACTGCTTGATCGCGGAGCGGCTCGCCGGTCTCCTTATGCATGAACACTGTGATCGGCACGCCCCAAGCGCGCTGGCGGGAAACGCACCAATCGGGCCGGTTCTCGATCATCGAATGGAGGCGGTTTTTCCCCTGTTGTGGGTAGAACGCCGTCTGTTTAATGGCGTCTAGCGCTTTGCGGCGAAGCTCGTTCGTCTCCATGGAGATGAACCATTGCGCGGTGTTGCGGAAGATCAGTGGAGCCTTCGAGCGCCAGGAATGCGGATACTCGTGGCGCAAGCTCGCCTTGGCCAACATGCCATCAACCGCCAGCAGCTCACGGATGACAGCGCCGTTCGCGTCTCCAGTCTTGCCGTCTTGATCGTAGGTCACCTTGCCCGCGAAGAGCGGGACGTGGTCGTAGAAGGCGCCGTCCTCGCCGACCGTGTGTGGTATTTCGAGATCGTGCGCCAGTGCGAAGTTGAAATCGTCCATGCCATGGCCGGGCCCGATATGCACCAACCCGGTTCCTTGTTCCATGGTGACGAAATCGCCAGGCAGGACCGGGACGTCAAATTCATAGCCCTGGCCGCGCAGCGGATGGGCGCAGATCGTGCCGTTCAGATCGTTTGCTGACGAGATACGGTTCCAGGATTCGATCTTCGCCGCAGCTTTTACTGCCTCGGAAAGGTCGTCCGCCATGACCAGCTTTTCGCCGACAATCCCGCCGCCGCCTTCTGCGACCGCCGTTACTTCGTAGACGCCATAGGTCGCGTCGGCGCTAAAGGCGATGCCGCGGTTACCGGGAATCGTCCAAGGGGTCGTCGTCCAAATGACGACGGATGCGCCTTCAAGGTCGGCATTCGCGCTGGTGGCGACCGCGAAGCGGACATAAAGCGTCGTCGATTTGTGCTCCATGTATTCGACTTCAGCCTCTGCGAGAGCGGTTTTTTCGACGACTGACCACAATACAGGCTTTGAGCCCCGGAATAGGCCGCCATTCATCAAGAATTTGCCAATCTCGGACGCAATCTTCGCCTCCGCGCCGAAGGCCATGGTCGTATAGGGGTGATCCCAATCGCCCATGACGCCCAGGCGTTTAAATTCCTCACGCTGAATGTCGATCCATTTATCGGCGAACTCACGACATTCCTGCCGGAACTCGGTGATCGGAACTTCGTCCTTATCCTTACCGGCAGCGCGGTATTGCTCTTCGATCTTCCATTCGATGGGTAGGCCGTGGCAGTCCCAACCCGGCACGTAATTGGCGTCTTTTCCCATCATCTGTTGGGAGCGGTTGATGACGTCCTTCAATATCTTGTTGAGTGCGTGCCCGATGTGAAGATTGCCGTTCGCATAGGGCGGGCCATCATGCAGGATGAACGGCTCGCGGTCTTTTGAAGCCGCACGAATTTTCCCCCATAGATCCATATCCACCCACCGCTGGAGGAGTTCCGGCTCGCGTTTCGGCAATCCGGCTTTCATGGGGAAATCGGTCTGGGGCAGACAAACGGTCTTTTTGTAATCGACGCTCATGATTTTACTTCCGTTCCGCAGGGCGCAGATTTAACCGGCAACCCGCGCGATATCAAGCCGCACCGGCGGCACGTGTCTTTAGAATTCGCCGCGCGACTTCGCAATCATTCTCCATTTGCCGTGTCATCTCTTCCATTGAAGCGAAATGGACTTCGGGGCGGATGTATTCGATGAATGCGACGCGTATGCGTTGTCCATAGATGTCTTCGTTGAAATCGAAAATATGTGGCTCTAGAAGTGGCTTGGTACCGCCGACCGTGGGACGGGTGCCGAGATTGGCGACCGCACCATGCCAGGCGATATCATTATCCGCTTCGATGCCGACCCGGACAGCGTAAATGCCGAAGGCCGGTTTCAGGTAATCGGCAAGCAAAACGTTGGCCGTCCGGAATCCAATTGTCCGGCCGATCGCGTCGCCATGGGCAACCCGGCCTGCGATTTCGAAGGGTCTGCCGAGCAACGCCGCCGCGTGACCGGGCTTGCCAGCAGTCAGATGGTTGCGAATGGCGGTCGAGGAATAAATGACGTCGTCCGCCGAGGCAACCGGGTCCACGGATTCGAATACGAAACCGTCTGTCTTCGCGCGGGTCGCCAACAAGTTGGTGTCGCCGCCCCGGTCGCGGCCAAACGTAAAGTCATATCCGACAACCACGTGCTTCGCTTGCAGGCCGCCGAGTAGAACTTGATCGACGAATGCCTCGCCGCTGAATTGGGAGAATTTGCGGTTGAAACGGACCACCAGCATAGCGTCAACACCGAGCGCGTTGATTTGGCTCACTTTGGTTCGAAACGGCGTTAGGCGAAACGGGTCTCCGTCCGGCTGAAAATATCGCCGAGGATGAGGTTCGAACGTCATCGCGATCAGCGGTGTCGATGCGGCACGCGCGATTTCCGCCGCCCGGCCGATAACGGCTTGATGACCGCGATGGACGCCATCGAAATTTCCGATGACGACGGTCGCGCCGGTCAAGTCGGCCGGGATGTTTTTGCAGTGCCGCAGAATGCGCATGTCAGATTTGTTGCCGTACAAAGAAATTGTACGCCAGTAAATGCACTGAACGGGTGCTGATGAAAAGTCCCATTTAGGCCGCATCCGCCTTGCGCTGGTTTGGCACAAATAGGTTTGCCCCTCCTTCGACAACTGACGTATCGCCGACGCGGCAGACCGTAAGTGCGAAGGCACGCTTTTTCTCGGCGTTTACGTCCGTGATGGAGATTTGTGAATGCACCGTGTCGCCGGGACGGACGGGGGCGAGGAACCGCAAGTCCTGACGCAAGTATATACAGCCGGGACCAGGTGGCTTGGTCCCTAGAACCGTGGAAATGAAACTCGTGGTCAGCATGCCATGTTCGATACGGCCTTTGAACATGGTCCTGGTCGGGAACTCCGCATTTTCGGTAAACGTCTTGGCGTGAGACGCCGTCATGCCGACGGACAGTTCTTCGAAATAATAACCGTGAATGTCATCGGCCTCGGGACGGGCGTTCATACGAGTCCTATCTCGTTAATTAAGCCGATTGGGCCTGAGTGATGTGGATTTCAAGGGAAAATTTGGGGGCTGTTGGAGTTTGCGGTGCCGAAGTTTATCGCTCTGTGGTCGATAGCATATTGCGTTGGGATGAGCAATTCACCCGCTGCGGTTCAATTTCCAGCATCGCGATGCCCGTGAGTTCGGCTCGGCTTCTTCCCCGCTGCGCAACAGATTCCGGGCGGTCATCGTAAGACTACGGCGGTCGCGTAGTTTAATCTTTAGCGTTTTGGGTTTCCGCGGCGATTTCAAAAAACCGCTTGATCGTCGGTCGATCTCTGCGCTGCGAGAGACAGGTAAGGTTCAGTTCGATATACATTTCCGCGTCACGGACGTGCAACCAGTGGAGGCTGCGGTGAGATCCGAATTCGATCTCGGCACCGATGCTGAGGCCGAGACCAAGGACGACGGCTTCGCGAATCGCTTCTTTATTGTTTATCTCCATTTCGGTCCGGATATTGATGCCGGCCTGCCGGGCGGCGGCTTCGAAGGCTTGCCGGGTTGTTGATTCGGTTTCCCAGAAAATCATGGGTTGGCCGTCGAGTTCGGCAATTCGGATATCCTTGCGATCGGCCCAGGGATGATTTTCGGCCGCCACCACGTCGATGCGAAGCCTGCGGTAGAAGACCGTCGCGAATTTAGGGGCGTCGGGCGGTCGACCGATTACAGCGACGTCGATTTCAAAATCGAGCAACCGCCTGAGTATCTCTTCGCGTTGCTCGATTGTGGCGGATAGTTCGAAACTTGGAGGTTGACGTCTTAACGCCTTTATCAATGGTATGATGCCGCTCGGGTTGGCGGCGCCGATGCCTAATTTCCGGGGGGCCAAATTTCCCGCATTCCGAAGGAAATCGATAGCCTCCTGTTGGTGTCCGAATAGGGTTCGGGTGATGGCGTAGAGGGTTTCGCCCGTATCTGTCAGCTGAGCAGATTTTCTGGCTCGATGGAACAACCCCACGTCGAACGCGCCTTCCAAGGATTTCACCTGAGCTGTTACCGTTGGCTGTCCAACGCCGATGGCGTTGGCGCCCGTCGTAAATCCGCCTTCCCGGGCCACAGCGTGGAAGGATCGGAGCCACGTATGGTACATCGATTTAATCGATCAATATATTGAATTATACGATTTGGTCGATAACAAGAAACTCTCTAAGTGTTGCAATCATGGAATCTCAAATCACATCGGAATCGGACGCGCGGCATGCGCGGCGGACCCTTGGGGTTTGCGGCGGCGCGCATTGTCTGCACGACGGATTTACCGACGCAATTTATGTTTTGTTACCCATATGGCATGAGGCGCTGGGTTTATCTTTGGTCCAAGTCGGGCTGCTGAAATCGATCACCAGCGCCGCCCTGGCGGGATTTCAAATGCCTGCCGGCTTCTTAGCGGAGCGTTTCGGGGCGAAGTTTATTCTCGCGGCGGGAACAATTGTCGCCGGACTTGGATATATCTTGGCGGGTTTGGCGGGCGGCTTTATTGGGCTGGCGCTGGCGCTGGCGGTCGTAGGAGTGGGAGCGGCGGTCCAGCATCCCTTGTCTTCCGCGTTGGTGGCTGATGCGTATCGAGGTGGCGGTCGGCGGGCGGCGCTCGGGATCTATAACTTTACCGGCGATCTTGGGAAGATGATTCTTCCGACGAGTGTGGCGCTTGGCATCGGGTTTGTCGGCTGGAGAATGAGTTCGCTCGGCGTTGGAGCATTGGGTGTCGCCGGTGGGTTCGTCGTTTGGATGGCACTACGCCGAATTGAAGCTGTGGCGATCGAAGCAGGTAAGGCGTCCGGTCAGTCTGGACCTGTTAAGGGATGGGGTATTCGCGATCCGCTTGGATTTTTTCTTTTGTCGGCTGTCGGATTGCTCGATACGGCCACTCGCTATGCGTTTCTTCCTTTTCTGCCGTTCCTTCTGATGGAGAAGGGTGCAGAAATTGAAAGCGTCGGTTTTGCGATGACTTTGGTATTCGCAGGCGGTGCCGTTGGAAAGTTCGCCTGCGGATTGCTGGCTGAGCGATTCGGTATCATCCGGACGGTTGTTCTGACGGAAATTTGCACGGCACTCGGTATCATTGCCTTGCTATTCGCGCCGCTGCTTGTGGCGCTTTTGATATTGCCGCTGATCGGCGTTGCGTTGAACGGCACGTCTTCGGTTCTTTACGGAACGGTGTCGGAGTTCGTCGACGAGAACCGTCAAGCTCGGGCCTTCAGTCTGTTTTACACGATTGGCTTGGGCTCTGGGGCAGTCGCTCCCATTATCTTCGGCGCGATTGGTGATGCCGTGAGCGTCACGTTTTCTCTCGGTCTGGTGGCTGCGATGGCGATATTGATTATCGCGCTCTGTCCGTTTCTCGCGCCCAAGATTGCCAAGAATGCGGCATAACGCCACCATCCCCCAAAAACCCCTTGTGTTGAGCTCTTGAAATAAGTACCTAACCAGTCCACTTTAAAGCAGTACTAAATCGGTTCTGTTTTAAGTAATGGTTTTCTTAGCGTTTTTGGGGTTTCCCGATGATTAAGCTTAGCCGATTAACGGATTACGGCGTAGTGGTCATGTCGCAGATGGCACAGGATATGGCGGTAACGCGGACCGCGCCTGAGTTGGCGGCGGCCTCCGGTGTCCCGGCGCCGACAGTCGCAAAGTTACTTAAGCTGTTGGTGAAGGGTGGCCTCGTCGAATCTTGGCGCGGTGTTAATGGAGGTTATGCGCTGACCCGCAGAATTGACGAAATTACTGCAGCTGACATCATCGAAGCGCTTGAAGGACCGGTTGCGCTGACAGCTTGCGTCGACGGCTCGGATGCGGATTGCGGCGTAGAGTCGCTCTGCCCGATGCGTGGCGGTTGGGAGAAAGTAAACCGCGCCATTCGCGCGGCTCTGGAAGAAGTAACGCTGGCCGAGTTGAGCCAGCCTGCTGATTTTTTGTTACCGCCAACGACGGCGGCTGCGAACGTGCACGGAAGTGCGAGAAGGGACTAAAGAATGGTCGCGAACGCCGAGACGATCGAGCAAGTTCAATCCGCAACAGAGAAGTACAAGTACGGCTTTGTCACGGATATCGAGATGGATCACGCCCCCAAAGGGCTGAGCGAGGATATCGTTCGTTTTATCTCCGCCAAGAAAGACGAGCCAGAATGGCTGTTGGAATGGCGGCTCAAGGCCTATCGGCATTGGTTGACGATGCCAGAACCGGAATGGGCCAAAATCAGTCATCCGCCGATCAACTATCAGGATTCGTATTATTACGCGGCGCCAAAAATGCCGGGCGATGGGCCGCAATCACTCGACGAGGTCGACCCGAAACTTTTAGAGACATATGAGAAGCTTGGCATTCCGTTAAAGGAGCAGGAGATGCTCGCCGGAGTCGCCGTGGACGCGGTTTTCGATAGCGTTTCGGTCGCGACAACTTATAAGAAGAAGCTCGAGGAAAAGGGCATTATTTTCTGCGCCATCTCCGAGGCCGTCCATCGCTGCCCGGAACTGGTACAAAAGTATTTAGGATCGGTCGTTCCCTATGCAGACAACAAGCATTCTTGTCTGAACAGCGCCGTCTATACCGACGGGTCCTTCGTCTATATCCCGAAAGGAGTGCGCTGTCCGATGGAGCTCTCCACATATTTCCGCATCAACGCGGAAAATACGGGCCAGTTTGAGCGCACTCTGATCATCGCCGACGCTGGCTCATATGTGAGCTACCTCGAAGGCTGTACCGCCCCGATGCGCGATGAGAATCAGTTGCACGCTGCGGTCGTCGAGCTTATCGCGCTCGACGATGCGGAGATCAAATATTCGACGGTGCAAAATTGGTACCCGGGAGACGAGAACGGCAAGGGCGGCATCTATAACTTCGTCACCAAGCGCGGCATTTGCCGGGGGCGGAACTCAAAAATCTCCTGGACCCAGATAGAGACTGGATCGGCGATTACCTGGAAATATCCGAGCTGTATCCTGGAGGGTGATAATTCGGTCGGTGAGTTTTACTCCGTCGCCATTACCAACAACTTGCAACAGGCGGATACCGGCACGAAGATGATCCATATCGGGCGTAATACCAGCTCAACGATCATCTCCAAGGGAATTTCTGCGGGGCGCGCTGACCAGACCTATCGCGGCTTGGTGAAGATCATGCCGAAGGCGGCGGGTGCCAGGAACTATACGCAATGCGACAGCTTGCTGATCGGTGACGAATGCGGGGCCCATACGGTGCCGTATATCGAATCGCGAAATGCATCAGCCAAGGTCGAGCATGAAGCGACCACGGCGAAAATTAGCGAAGATCAAATGTTTTACTGTCTGCAGCGCGGCATCAGCGAAGATGAAGCGGTTGCGCTGATAGTGAACGGCTTCTGCCGGGAAGTGATGCAGCAACTGCCGATGGAATTTGCGGTCGAAGCGCAAAAACTGATTGGGATTAGCCTCGAAGGCAGCGTCGGTTAAGGCGCGAAAAGGAATTAGAGACATGGCGCTTTTGGAAATCAACGATCTGCGCGCGACGGTGGACGGCAAGGAAATTCTCAAGGGAATAAATCTGTCCCTAGACTCCGGCCAAGTGCACGCCATCATGGGGCCGAACGGCTCCGGCAAAAGCACATTGTCCTATGTATTGTCCGGGCGTGCCGGCTATGAGGTGACCGGCGGTGAGGTTCTGCTCGACGGTAAAAGCCTGCTGGAAATGGATCCGGAAGAACGCGCCTGCGAAGGCGTATTCCTCGGGTTCCAATATCCTGTGGAAATCCCGGGGGTGCCCGGCACAACCTTCCTCAAGACGGCGGTTAATGCCGTTCGGCGCTATCGCGGCGAGAGCGAATTCGACGCTATGCAGTTCATTAAATTCGTCCGGGCCAAGGCGAAAGAATTCAATGTCTCCGACGATATGTTGAAGCGCGCGGTCAATTCGGGTTTCTCTGGTGGTGAAAAGAAGCGCAACGAGATCCTGCAGATGGCGGTTCTGGAGCCGCGTCTGGCGATCCTGGACGAGACGGATTCTGGCCTCGATATCGATGCCTTGAAGCTTGTCGCCGAAGGGATCAACGCGATGCGGGGACCGGAGCGCGCGATGCTGATGATCACGCACTATCAGAGGCTTTTGGATTATGTGGTGCCGGACATGGTGCACGTTCTATTCGAAGGGGAGATCGTGAAGTCCGGGCCTAAGGAATTGGCGCTTGAGCTCGAGAAAGAAGGCTACGGCCAGTTCTTTGAGACGGCGGCGTGACGGAGATTGGACGAGCGATGCCCGACGAAATGAAAATGGATATGCCATTAGCGGAAAATTACGAGAACGTCGCACCTGTATTGACAAGCGTAGGCGTGGATTGGCTCGATGCGTTACGGCGTGACGGATTGGCGCGTTACGGCGCGCTGGGGCTACCGAACCCCAGGGTCGAAGCCTGGAAATACACCAACTTGACCCGTATGGGGCGGACGAAGTTCGTCTCCGCCGTCACTGCGACCCAACCGTCTCTGGATCAAATCCCAGCAGGCGCGTTGGACATCGATGCCGTAAAATTGGTTTTGGTGAATGGACGCCTGCGTCCCGAATTCTCCGATCTCGCTCAACTGCCCGATGGCGTGACTGCGGTGAGTCTTGCCGAAGCCGTCGCGGGAAAATCGCCTGATCTGGAGAGCATACTTCGCTCTGCCGTTTCCGGCCATGACATGCCAATGCTCGCCTTGAATGCAGCGTATTTGAACGATGGCGTTGTAATAGCTGTGGAAAAGGGACGCGCAATCGATATTCCGATCCACTTGATCTCCATTGGCGTGTCAGACGGGGAGCCGATCGCGTTTCATCCGCGAAATGTTTTGCGGGTCGGTGCTGGTGCGTCGGTAACCGTCTATGAAAGTCATATGGGCCTGGGCGGCTCTTATTTGAGTAATGGCGCCATGGATATCCATATCGACGAGGACGCCTTGTTGCGCCATCGCAAACTGCAAAACGAAGCGGAAAACGGCTATCACGTGGCGACCGCGTCGGTCGTGCTTGAAGCGCATGCGAGATATGAAAATTATACCCTGCATATTGGTGGTCGCCTGGTGCGGAATGAAATTCATGCAGTTCTGAACGGCAAGGGAGCGGATTGTAACCTGTATGGCGCTTATGCGGGGCGCGGTAGTCAGCATATCGACACTACGACCTTTGTCGATCACGCGGCGCCGGAATGTACGTCCCGCGAAGTTTATAAGGGTGCGTTGGACGACAATGCGCGAGGCGTTTTCCAAGGCAAGATTTTGGTGCGCAAAGGCGCGCAGAAGACCGACGGCCATCAGCTCAACAAGGCGTTGTTGCTGTCCGAAGGGGCAGAAATAGATTCGAAACCTGAGCTGGAAATTTACGCCGATGACGTGAAATGCAGCCACGGGGCGACCTCCGGTGAGCTGGACGAAGAGCAGCTTTTCTATTTGCGCGCACGTGGCATCGACGAGGCGGAAGCCCGCGATTTACTGGTAGCGGCCTTTCTCGAAGATAGTTTGGATGTCATCGGCGACGAAGACCGGCGGGAAGCGTTCAGAAACATTATATTGAACTGGCTCGCCGGTCGCAGCCAGCGGCAGGAGGGTTGAAATGTCAGAGGCGCAAATTCTGAGCGACCCCGGCGCGGCATATGATGTCGAGCGCATCCGGGCGGATTTCCCGATCCTCTCCGAGATGATGCATGGCGAACGGCTGACCTTTCTGGACAATGGCGCTTCGGCGCAAAAACCACGGCAAGTCATCGACGCGGTCAGTAGCGTCTACGAGAGCGAATACGCTAACGTTCATCGCGGTGCTTATTACTTGAGCGAGAAGGCGACGGAACGCTATGAAGGATCGCGTGATATCACGCGGCGGTTCCTGAACGCGGCGAGCCGGCAGGAGATTATATTCACCAAGAATGTGACCGAAGCGATCAATCTAGTGGCCTACACTTATGCGCGCCGTGTCTTGCAGCCAGGCGACGAGATCATCATCACCGATATGGAGCATCACTCCAATATCGTGCCGTGGCAATTGATGCGTGACGAGCGCGGGTTGATCCTCAAATATGTCTCCTGCACGGATGATGGTGAATTTCGGATCGAGGATTTGGCGAAACTGATCACGTCAAAGACGAAGCTCATCTCGCTGACCCATGTCTCCAACGTCATGGGAACGGTGGTGCCGATCAAGGAAGTGGCCAAACTGGCTCATGATAACGGGGCAAAGCTGATGGTCGACGGCGCGCAGGCGATCATGCATATGCCGGTTGATGTGCAGGATTTAGACTGCGATTTTTATGCCTTTACCGGCCACAAGATCTACGGCCCATCCGGCATTGGTGTTTTGTACGGTAAAGCTGAATTATTAGATGCGATGCCACCGTTCCTGGGCGGTGGCGACATGATCAGCACGGTGACAATGGAGAAGAGCACCTGGGCGGGCTTGCCCGCTAAGTTCGAAGCTGGAACCCCACCGATCGCGCAAGCTATCGGATTGGGTGCGGCGCTTGATTATGTGAGCGGTGTCGGACTTCCCGGGATTGCGGGGCATGAAAACGATTTGCTGAATTATGCAACGCAGCAATTAGCGTCTATTGACGGTTTGCGGATCATCGGCACCGCGCCCAGCAAGACGTCGGTAATCTCCTTCACGATGGACTGCGCCCATCCTCACGATATCAGCACCATTATCGACCGCGCTGGAGTTTGCGTGCGAGCCGGGCATCATTGCGCCCAGCCGTTGATGGAGCGCATGGGGGTCCCGGCGACGACACGTGCATCGTTCGGTATGTACAATACCCGAGAAGAGGCTGATACGCTGGTTTCCGCCCTTCAAACCGTTCAGGAGTTATTCGGCTAATGCTTGACGATCTGCGAGAATTGTATCAAGAAGTAATCTTGGATCACGGCAAGGCTCCGCGGAACTTTCGCAAGCCCGGTAATGCCAATTACGAGGCTACCGGGAATAACCCGCTTTGCGGTGACCGTCTGGTTATTTACCTCAGCGTGGACGAGAACGATATCGTCAAGGATGCGGCGTTTCTCGGCAATGGATGCGCAATTTCGGTCGCCTCCGCGTCGATGATGACGCAAATCGTGCTAGGAAAGACGAAAGCGGAAACCGAAGCGTTGTACAAACGTTTTCATGAAATGTGTACGACCGACGGGGAAGTCGACTTTTCCGACGACGAGGATATCGAGAAATTGTTGGTCCTGTCCGGGGTGCGTCAATTCCCGGTCCGCGTGAAATGCGCGACACTTGCCTGGCATACGATGGACGCTGCGCTTAAGGGCGAGACGGAAATTAGTACGGAGCGTTGAGAGGAAGGGTTGAGATGAGTTACGGAATGCCACCTATTGGTGGCCACATGGAGCCGCCCAATCCGGAAGAGCTTCAGGATTTCACCGCCCGGGCGGGCGAGCCGATGGAGGCGGGGCTCGTGGCCGCGTCGCGCGAGTTGGTGATCGAAGCCCTGCGTACGGTCTATGATCCGGAAATTCCGGTGAATATCTACGATCTCGGTTTGGTCTACGACGTGACCGTCTCCGACAAAGGCGAAGTGGACATCCGCATGACGGTAACCGCGCCTGCATGCCCCGTAGCCGGTGAATTGCCGCAATGGGTAGCGGACGCAGTTGATCGAATTGAAGGGACCGGTGAGATTGAGGTTCACCTTGTCTGGGATCCCCCGTGGGATCAATCGTTGATGTCCGAGGACGCCAAAATGGCGCTCGGTATGTTCTAATTGGCTTAAATAACTTTCGAATAGATAGGATCATGGCAGCACCAATATTGACACTGACGGAAGCGGCAACCGATCGCGCAAAATTCTTGATGAGCCAGTCCGATAAGCAGGTGGCCGGGATTCGCGTTGGGGTAAAATCGCGCGGTTGTTCGGGATATAGCTATTTCGTCGAATACGCCGACGAAGTCTTACCTTTCGAGGAATGCGTCGAAACCGATGGCTTGAAGGTTTATATCGACCCTATGGCGACGATGTTCATTCTTGGCTCGGAAATGGATTATAAAGAAGACAAGCTGAATTCCGGCTTTGTGTTTACGAATCCGAATGAGACCGGCCGATGCGGCTGCGGGGAATCGTTCAGCGTCGACGCCGATGAGAAATAATCCCATTTTGGATTAAGGGTTAACTATATTCTAACCAATCCCAGGGCATGATATGTTCCCGAGAGACAATGGGATGGATGGATTGGGCGAAGTGACAGTTGATAATTTAAGGGGCCAAAACATACTTCAATATCGTATCGTATCGTGACGGTTGGGGGTGCTGACGTATTAAAAAAATCGCTCTGCTTATGGGGGCGCCCAAATATAAATATGAATTCAGCAAAATTTCCTCCACCGGGTGGTCGTTCCTTTGCCTGTGGAGGAAGTCGCAGCTGCTGGACAAATCACCCTGGTAAAACGTGCTGGCAAAAACAATTTTAAAAATGGAGCGGGTGAAGGGAGTTGAACCCTCGTCTTGAGCTTGGGAAGCTCCTGCTCTACCGTTGAGCTACACCCGC
>CAJWTF010000088.1 GCA_913046825.1 uncultured Rickettsiales bacterium
GCAACGGCAATGGTGATTTCGCCGATAGACAGGTGGCAGCCGCATGAAGGAAATGCCGCTTTCAATCGGAACGATACATTTCGTCGGCATCGGTGGTATCGGCATGTCCGGCATCGCCGAGGTCATGCACAATCTCGGCTACGTCGTGCAAGGCAGCGATATCACCTCGAGCGCCAATGTGAAGCGCCTCGAGTCCTTGGGGATTTCGGTGGCAATCGGTCATGACGCCACGAATGTGCAGCAAGCGGATGTCATCGTGGTCTCGTCGGCGGTCAAAGCCGACAATCTGGAAGTGGTAGCGGCCCGATCGCGGTTGGTCCCGGTGGTGCGGCGCGCGGAAATGTTGGGCGAGCTCATGCGCCTCAAATGGTCCATAGCGGTCGGCGGCACCCACGGAAAGACAACCACGACGTCATTGATCTCGGCGATTCTCGATCATGCGGAATTTGATCCGACGGTCATCAACGGCGGTATCATCAACGCATACGGCACCAATGCGCGCCTCGGTGAAGGTGAGTGGATGGTGGTGGAAGCTGACGAGTCGGACGGCACTTTCGTGAAGCTCCCGGCGACAATCGCCGTGGTCACCAACATTGATCACGAGCATCTCGATTTCTACGGCGACTTCGAGCACGTCAAGGCGGCCTTTCAAACTTTCGTTGAAAACATCCCGTTCTATGGTTTCGCGGCGATGTGCATCGACCATCCCGAAGTCCAGACAATGATCGGGCAGATTACCGATCGCCGGATAGTCACCTACGGGATGGGCCCTCAGGCAGAAGTGCGCGCGGAGAATTTACGCCAAGGTCCCGGCGGTGCGACCTTCGATGTCGTGCTGTCATCCCGCTTGGGAAAGGTTCGGAGGATCGAGAATATCCGCCTGCCGATGTTTGGTGAACATAATGTGATGAATGCGCTGGCTGGTGTCGCGGTCGCGACGGAAATGGGAATTCCTGACGAGATCGTAGCGGGTGGATTGGCGAATTTCAGCGGTGTGAAACGGCGGTTCACGAAGACTGGCGAAGTCAACGGCGTCAGCATTATTGATGATTACGGTCACCATCCGGTCGAGATTTTGGCCGTTTTGCGGGCTGCTCGATCAGCCACGCGCGGCCGTGTCGTCGCCGTGGTACAACCCCACCGTTACAGCCGCTTGATGGATTTGTTCGACGATTTTTGTACCTGCTTCAACGATGCCGACACGGTTATCGTTGCCGATGTGCACGCGGCGGGCGAAGCACCGATCGAGGGGATCAATCGAGACGCCTTGGTCGAAGGGCTCCGCACCCATGGCCACTGCAGCGTCGAAGCGCTCTTAGATCCCGATGCATTGCCTGAGATAGTCTCTCGGTTGACCAACGCTGGTGACCTCGTTGTTTGTCTTGGTGCCGGCACGATTTCGAATTGGGCGAACGACCTTCCGGATGCGCTCGCCGCCTTGCTTCATAGCAGAGCGGAGGCTGGGTAATGGTGATGGTTGCCACCAAACACACTGACGGGTTGATTGATCGCTTACCCCTGGTGAGCGGGCGTTACGAGCCGTTCGCTGATCTTGGTAGCCGGTCTTGGTTCCGCACCGGCGGGGCCGCCGAAGTATTGTTCGAGCCCACCGACGCTGACGACCTGCAAACTTTCATGGAAAGACGGCCGTGCGGTGTGGCGATCACGATCATTGGGTTCGGCTCCAATCTTTTGGTGCGCGACAGTGGCGTCGACGGAGTAGTCATCCATCTCGGTGAGGCGTTTGCCGGGATCGACTTCTACGGTGATACGATTACGGCGGGTGCATCGGCACTGGATGTGAACGTGGCGCGAACGGCACAAGCCAAAGGGATCGCCGGCATGGAGTTTCTCTCCGGAATTCCCGGAACGATCGGCGGCGCAGTTCGCATGAATGCGGGTGCCTATGGACGCGAGTTCGCTAATGTGGTGCTTGATGTGACCGTGCTTGACGAGCGCGGCGGCGCGCATGTGCTTAATTCTTGCCAGTTCGATTTCTCGTATCGCCGAAGCGCGCTGCCGGAAGGATGGGTTGTCATCTCCGCGCGTCTGCAAGGAAAGCCGGGAAGTACCGAGGAAATCGCAGAGCGCATGGCCTCGATTGCGTCTGCGCGAATCGAAAGCCAACCGCGAACGCGGACTGGGGGTTCGACTTTCGCCAATCCTCCTAGTCACAAAGCTTGGGAACTAATCGACCGTGCCGGTTGCCGGGGATTACGGCGGGGTGGTGCCATGGTCTCTGAGCAGCACTGTAATTTTCTTCTGAACACTGGAGACGCCACCGCGACCGATCTCGAGTTGCTGGGTGAAGACGTCCGGTGCCGGGTCCTCAAGGAAACAGGCATTCAACTGGAATGGGAAATTCAACGCATCGGCATCGCGCCCTCCAGGAAACCTTCATGACGAAGACCGCTAAAAAGAAAGTGCCGAAGATCCCAAAGCGCAGTGCGATGCGCCGCCGCGTATGGCCGCGCTGGATGCGCCCGGCATTGCTCGTCTCTCTGGTGGCCTTGATCCTCGGCGGCCTAGGTGGTGCGGGTGTGTGGGCCGTTCGTTCCGGAATGGTCGAGACGGTGGTCGCGAAAGCCGTCATCTACTACGAATTGGCAAATCGATCCGCTGGCCTTGTGGTGCGTGAGGTCTTGGTCGACGGAAGGCAGGAAACGTCCCGTGAGCGGATGTTGGTCGCCCTTAAGGTAAACCGCGGCGATCTCATCTTGATGTTCGACGTCGACGAGGCGCGTGAACGTTTGCAGGGCATGGGTTGGATTGCCTCGGCTCGGGTCGAGCGGCACCTGCCGGATACGATCCGAGTCTCGGTTGTTGAGCGCGTTCCCGTTGCGGTCTGGCAACACAAAGGCAAATTCTTGCTCGTCGACGCTGCCGGCACGGTTATCGGATCCGATGGCGTGGAACGCTTCCGTGATTTGAAAATCATCGTCGGTAAGGACGCACCTAAACATGCGCAAGCACTTATCGCTATGTTGCTGGAGCACCCGAAATTAATGACGCGAGTCAAGGCCGCATTCCGTTCGGGTGGGCGGCGCTGGAACTTGCGTATGGATAACGGCATCGACGTACGATTACCCGAAACCGATGCCTTTGCAGCCTGGGATCGATTGGCGAAATACGAGGCGCAGCACAAGCTGTTGGGCCGCGATATCGGTAGTATCGACCTTCGTTTGCCGGATCGGGTCGTCGTCAAAGTGCGGCACGAGAAACCCATAAAAAAATCGCAGCGGGGGAGCCGAACGTGAGTGGCAAGATATTCTCCATCGGCAGTGAGGGTTAGAGCGGGTGGCGCGAAGCGACCAAATCGCAGCGCTTGATATTGGCACGACAAAAGTCTGTTGTTTTGTGGCCGAGCGGGACGGTATCGACCGCGTCCGCGTGGTCGGGATTGGACATCATGTTAGCGAGGGGCTGAAGGCCGGTACCATCGTCGATATGCAGGCGGCTGAGCAATCCGTGCTGGCGGCGGTGCATGCGGCCGAGCAGATGGCGGGGACGACGATTCGCGATGTCATCGTTAACGTTTCTTCAGGTGAGCCGTTAAGTCAGTTCGTCGATATCGATACTGATTTGTCTGCACAGGCTGTTGGTGAACGCGAATTGGGGCGACTGTTTAACGATCAAAAACTCTCTGGCCTCGCCTCAACGCGTCATCTCGTGCACGCCATCCCAATTGGCTACGAGATCGATGGCTCGAACGGCATTCGCGATCCGCGCGGCCTTTACGGGCATAATCTGGGTGTGCGGGTGCATGCGGTAACCGCGGCGCCGTCGGCACTGCAGAATGTGGTGAACTGTGTCGAGCGCTGTCATCTGGGATTGGCCGATTTTGCCGTCAATCCTTATGCGGCGGGCGTGGCCAGCGTGGTCGAGGACGAACTCGACCTAGGTGTAACGGTCATCGATATGGGCGGTGGTACTACGTCGATCGGTATTTTCTTCGAAGGGGCGCTGGTTCATGTGGATTCCCTGCCCATCGGTGGCGGCCATATCACCAGTGACATCGCGCGAGGGTTATCGACGCCGATGCAACATGCGGAGCGCTTGAAGACGCTACACGGTACCTGCCTATCGTCACCGACCGACGAGATGGAGATCATCAGCGTGCCGCGGGTCGGCGAGGAAGATGACTCGCAAGCGCCGACAATCCCGAAATCGTTCTTGGTCAGCATCATTGGGCCGCGCGTCGAGGAAACCTTGGAATTGGTGCGGGATCGGTTGGCGGCGAGCGGTTTGGATCGTAAGGCGGGACGCCGTGTCGTGTTGACGGGCGGCGCTAGTCAACTGCCCGGGGTCCGGGAATTTGCTGGGCAGATATTAGACAAACAAACGCGAATGGGTCGCCCGATTAAGGTCGCGGGCCTCGCGGAAGCGACATGTGGCCCGGCCTTCTCTGTTTGCGCCGGTCTGTTGTCGCTCGCAGTCGACAACCGGGGTGAGGCATGGCCACCGCCATCTCTGGAAGTAGCGAAGACGAACGGCGCCTTCGGCAAAGTTGGAGGATGGCTTCGTGCGAACTTCTGAACGTGAAACGAAATTACCCGCATCTGGTTACGGCAAACTGGATGTGAATTCGCCGGAGATGTTCCGGCACCCCTAGCATTGCAACTAGATTGCGGAGAAAGTTATGACCATTAAGTTATCGATGCCAAAACCGGAGGCTGATTTAAAACCCCGGATCACCGTTGTCGGCGTCGGCGGCGCCGGCGGGAACGCCGTCAACAACATGATTCAAGCCAACCTCGAAGGCGTTGATTTCGTGGTGGCGAATACGGATGCCCAATCGCTCGGGCAGTCCACCGCCGACAGAAAAATTCAACTGGGCTCGACGATTACCCAAGGTCTGGGTGCGGGCTCTCGTCCGGAAATTGGTCGCGCTGCTGCCGAGGAGTCCTTGGACGAAATTCTCGATCATCTGGCGGGCAGTCACATGGTGTTCGTGACCGCAGGCATGGGCGGTGGAACCGGGACTGGTGCGGCACCCGTTATCGCCCGGTCGGTGCGCGAACACGGTATTCTGACCGTCGGTGTCGTCACCAAGCCCTTCCACTTTGAGGGCAATCACCGGATGAAGACGGCGGAAGAAGGCATTGAAGAGCTGCAGCAGTTCGTCGATACCTTGATCATCATCCCCAATCAGAATCTGTTCCGGGTCGCCAATGAGAAGACGACTTTCGCGGAAGCTTTTAAGATGGCGGATAATGTTCTCTATTCCGGCGTGCGCGGTGTGACTGATTTGATGGTCATGCCCGGATTGATCAACCTGGATTTCGCCGATGTCCGTACCGTGATGAGCGAGATGGGCAAGGCAATGATGGGCACCGGTGAGGCCGATGGCGAGAGTCGGGCCATCGCCGCGGCCGAAGCAGCCATTTCGAATCCGCTGCTTGACGATATCACCATGAAGGGAGCTCAGGGTGTTCTAATCAACATCACCGGTGGTCCTGACATGACCTTGTTCGAGGTCGACGAAGCGGCCAATCGCATCCGCGAGGAAGTCGACAACGAAGCCAACATCGTCTTCGGCTCGACCTTCGATGCGGAGATGGAAGGTTTGCTTCGTGTCTCGGTGGTGGCGACCGGCATTGAAGCTGAAGCCGTTTCCTCACCGCGCCCGATGCCTTCGGGTCTCTCTACCTTGGCGCCGAGTACTGTTCGTCCCGCTTCGGTGGTTGAAGAAGCGCCGATTCCCGCGGTCGTTACGGCACGTGAGGTTGAGGTCGAAATGCCGACGCCTGAGTTGAAGGTCGAAGCGGAAGAGCCGGAAGCTTTGCTCTTGGACGACGTTGATATGAATGAGCCGGTCAAAGAGACGCCGGAAGTTGCGGCGGTACCTGTGCCAAAACGCACGGTCACGGCAAGCACGCGGGTGACGGTGACGAAACCTGCTCAACCGCAGGCCGCAGCACCGGCAGCAACTTCCGCACCCCAGCCGGAACAGGTGGTGGAAGAACCGCAGGTCACGCAACAACCGAACCGTCGTGCACCCTTTATCCCAGAGAAACCTGTGGTGGCTGAGGAAAGTGCGGAGGATGCGGAGCCGGAACCATTCGCGGCCGCGGCGATGGAAAATGGCCGCAATGATGGTGAAAAAGCGCAGAAAGAACACCGTCGACCGAGCTTATTCGAAAGGATGACCGGCGCGGGAAAGCCGACAACGCCGACGACTAAGGCCGTATCGTCGATGCCGGCAGCACTGGAAACGGCGGCGCCGGAAGCGCCGGAGGCCGATGAGCGGTTCCAATTGTCGCAGGCGGAAGAAGAAATGTTGGATATTCCGGCATTTCTCCGGCGGCAAGCCAACTAAGGCCGTATCGCAGGTCATGCCGAACCTGCCATGCGATGCTGGGAATGCGTGGCCGTCCCGATTGGGGCGGCCACGTAACAAATAGTAACAAAGAGTGATTTGAGGCTGGAAAAAGGCATTGGTACATAAAATTGCGTAAAAACGGCATCTGCGCTGACGACAGCTGAAAGTCACGGTACGTAGCAGTTGGAATTAAGAGTTTAGGCGGAGGTTACTAGGGTGGAAATCTTGAACAGGACGGTGCGACGGATGGTTTCCGGCGGTCTCGTCCGACAGAAAACCCTGAAACACGATATCGATTGCGAGGGCATCGCCCTGCACAGCGGGCTTCTGGTCAAGATGCGCTTATGCGTTGCGGCACCAGACTCCGGTATTCGGTTCCACCGCACCGATGTCGATGCTGCTCAGGCCGATATACCCGCCAGTCATGACAATGTTGTTGATACGCGCCTTTGTACGACAATCGCGAACGAGCACGGGGTGAAGGTTTCCACCATCGAGCACCTGATGGCCGCTTTGGCGGGATTGGAAATCGATAACGCTATTATCGAACTCGACGCGGAAGAAGTGCCCGTAATGGATGGCAGTGCCGCGCCCTTTATTGCCATGATTGAGAAAGCCGGTGTTGTCGAGCAAAACCTGCCGCGCAAGGCTATCCGGATACTGCGCACGGTGAGCGTGCGTGACGGATCAAAATTCCTAAAAGTGGAACCGTCGGAGACACCGGTCGTTAACTTGGAGATTGATTTTGAGTGCGATAGGATCGGACGTCAGGCGCTCTCTTTGCCGATGACGAAGGATGCTTTCGTGGAAGATATCTCCGAAGCGCGGACATTTGGGTTCCTGCATGAGGTTGAGGCCTTGCGGGAAATGGGCTTGGCCCGTGGCGGGTCACTTGAGAATGCGGTTGTCCTCTCCGAAGGCGAAGTGCTGAATGAAGAGGGACTGCGGTATAAGGACGAGTTCGTTCGCCACAAAATCCTCGACTGCATCGGCGATCTCTATTTAGCGGGCGCACCGGTTATGGGTGCCGTGAGCGGCAGCTGCAGTGGGCACGCGTTGAATAATGCGTTGTTGCGCACTCTGTTAGCGGATGAAACCGCGTGGGTTTGGGAGACGATAGAGACGGAAGAGCCCGCCGGGATCGCTGCCTGGAACACAGAACCCGCGATGGTGCCGGCCTAAATCGATTTTCGGCGTTTTCGATTTAAAATATCGGTATCCTGAATGCCTACTAGCTGTAGGCATTCAGGATACCGAATGCTATATATTTCCTCGTAAATAGCGGTACTTTGAAGAGCTTGGAAATGCGGCCGATAGTGCACCGATGCTTATAAAGCGTGAACATATGAAAATGCTTGGAAAATTGATCGTCATCGGGACGATTGGATTTCAGGTAATCGCCTGCGATTCGATTGATCTGCCGGGTCAATCGGAAGGCGACGAGCAGAAGAATTTTGCCGATCGATCGGTGGAAGCACTCTACAACAATGCGATGGATAACCTGCAGACGGGTTGGCATCAGACGGCGGCGCAGCTTTTCGACGAGTTGGAACGCCAACATCCGTATTCTGCCTGGGCGACCAAGTCTCAATTGATGGCGGCTTACTCTAATTATCAGCAGGGATCTTATGATGAAGCGATCATCGGTTTGGATCGATTTATCGAATTACATCCCGGTCACCGCGATGTCGGGTATGCCTACTATTTAAAAGCGCTTTCATTTTACGAACAGATTTCCGATGTTGGGCGAGACCAGAAGATGACGCAGCTGGCGCTGTCGTCGCTTAAAGAAATCGTAAAACGGTCTCCCGGCACTTCGTTTGCCCGCGATGCACGGATCAAGTTGGATCTGACGCAAGACCATCTGGCAGGCAAGGAAATGGAAATCGGTCGTTATTATGTGCAGCGCGGCGAGTATTTGGCGGCAATTAACCGGTTCAAGGTCGTGATTGAAGGCTACCAGACCACGACCCATGTCCCTGAGGCTTTGCACCGAGTCACCGAGGCGTATTTGGCACTTGGCGTAACGGATGAAGCGCAAATGGCCGCTGCCGTCTTGGGATATAACTACCCCGGTAACGTGTGGTATGAAGCAAGCTACGGTCTACTAGAACAACGCTCTCTAGCCCCCGCGCGCAAAGAACAATCGTGGTTGAGCTGGATGTGGAACTGGGCGAATTGATGCGCCGATGCTCATTGGGCTTAATGTAAAAAATATAGTCCTGATCAAGCGCCTCGACCTCACGTTCAGTAGAGGTTTGAGCGTCCTGACCGGGGAGACTGGTGCCGGAAAATCAATCCTGCTGGATGCGCTCGGGCTATCAATCGGCGCGCGTGCCGACGCGGGCTTGGTGCGACCGGAAGAGACACAAGCTTCGGTCATCGCCACCTTTGAAGTGCCATCGGATCACTTGGCCCGTTCCATTCTGGCAGAAAGTGACATCGAAGATGATGAAGACGTGCTTGTCTTGCGCCGGTCCTTAGGCGCGGACGGGCGCAGCCGGGCATACGTAAATGACCGGCCGGTCAGCGTGGCGCTTTTGCGGCGTCTTGGCGAGTCGATGCTCGAAGTTCACGGCCAGTCCGATGATCGGGGTCTAATGGATCGGCAAACCCACCGCGAAGCGCTGGATGCTTTTGGTGGATTGAGCACTTCGGTTCAGAGTGTGTCGGCCGCTTATGCAGCATGGCGACAAGCGGAAGCAGCGCTGAATAGGGCGCGGACCAATGCCGCGGTCCTCGATGAGGAAATTTCAGAACTGCGGCGCGCGGCCGAAGAACTATCGGAATTGGCGCCGGAATTCGGCGAAGAAGCGGCGCTCGCGGAGAAGCGCACTATGCTCATGAATGCTGAGCAACTAGTCAAAGCTGTGAACGGGTCCATCGCCGAACTAGACGGCGAGGAAATGGCCGCGGGGCGGCTGCGCAACGCTCAAAGGTATTTGGAGCGCGTTGCCTCAAAGGCGGGCGGAAGTTTGGACGCCGCCTCGGCGGCAGCGGAACGTGCCCGGGTCGAAATCGAGGAAGTCTTGCATGAACTGCATGCGGCGGCGGCTGATATCGAAGGCGGCGATATGGGCTTGCCCGCAATCGAGGATCGACTTTTCGCGTTGCGCGACGCGGCTCGTAAATATGGTGTCGAAGTGGATGACCTATCGTCGCGTCTGGAAGGATTTCAATCGCGACTGGACGAGATTTCTGGCGGCGGCGATCTGATCGCTACCTTAAAGGACGCGTCGGAGCGGACTCGCTCTGCGTTCGTGGCGTCGGCGGAAACCTTGTCGGCTGCACGTTGCAAAGCGGCGGGTCGGCTGGACGCCGTAGTCACCGGGGAACTGCCACCCCTAAAGCTTGAGAAAGCGAGTTTTCAGACTGCGGTGCAACCTCTGGAAGAGGGCGAATGGAGTGAGCATGGCTGCGATCTAATTGAGTTTAGGATTGCGACAAATCCAGGTTCCTTGCCTGGCCCACTGGCCAAGATAGCGTCCGGTGGTGAGTTGGCGCGATTTATGTTGGCGCTGAAGATCGCCTTGGTCGGTGTCGGCACGGCGGGAACTCTTATCTTTGACGAAGTGGATTCTGGCGTCGGTGGTGCAACGGCGGACGCGGTTGGCGAGCGGTTGGAGCGGCTTGGTGCGGAGAAACAGGTACTGGTCGTGACGCACTCTCCGCAAGTTGCTGCGCGCGGCGACGATCATCTGAAGGTGGAAAAACAAAGCGATGCAGTGTCGGCGGCGACAATCGTCTCACGCCTGGAAACGGGCGAACGTCGCGAGGAAGTAGCACGTATGCTTTCCGGGCAATCGATTACCGACGAAGCGCGGGGTGCGGCTGATCGCCTGATGCGAAGAGAGAACGCGTGAGCGAGAAACCAGTCGCGGAGTTGACCGAGGCAGAGGCCCGCAAGGAGTTGGCGCGCCTTGCAATGGATATTGGATATCATGACGCGCGTTACTATCAGGACGACGCACCGGAAATATCCGACGGGGATTATGACGCCTTGCGGTTGCGCAACACCGCTATCGAAGAGCGGTTTCCGGAATTATGGCGCAAGGACAGCCCGAGTCTGAAAGTTGGCGCCGCACCTTCTGGAGGGTTCTCGAAGGTCAAGCACTCACGACCGATGCTGTCTCTCGGCAATGCGTTCAATGATGATGAAGTGCGTGAATTCGTGGCACGCGCACGCCGGTTCCTGGGTTTGGAAGAAGATGTCGAAGTGGCGTTGGTTGCGGAGCCGAAGATTGATGGGTTATCGGCTTCGCTGCGTTATGAGGGCGGGCGCTTCATTGTTGGTGCAACACGCGGCGATGGTTCTGAAGGTGAGGATATCACACGCAATCTCCGCACTTTAAACGACATTCCGGCGCATATCGCGGGTGCGCCGGCGGTGCTGGAAGTTCGCGGCGAAGTCTATATGTCACGTGACGATTTTTTTACACTGAACGTCCGCCAGAAAGAAAAGGACGCCAAGCCTTTCGCCAATTCGCGAAACGCGGCGGCGGGTAGCCTGCGCCAGTTGGATCCGTCGATTACAGCGGCACGGCCGTTGAAGTTCTTCGCCTATAGTTGGGGGGAGATTAGCGCGCCGTTTGCAGAAACACAGTTCGCTGCGCTTGAAGCCTTCGAGAAGTGGGGGTTTTCGATCAACCCACACTCCCGGGGGTGCCGTACAGTCCGGGAAGCCTTGGCGGTGCACGCCGATGTTTTGGCACAGCGGGCGGAACTTCCCTACGATATCGACGGCATCGTCTATAAGATTGACCGATTGGATTGGCAGGAACGCCTCGGCATGGTGAGCCGTGCGCCGCGTTGGGCCATCGCGCATAAATTTCCGGCTGAACAGGCGGTCACTATCCTAGAGGATATCGTCATCCAGGTCGGCCGCACTGGGGCACTAACGCCGGTGGCTCATTTAAAACCGATTACGGTCGGCGGTGTGGTGGTCAGCCGGGCGACGCTGCACAACGAAGACGAAATTGCCCGCCTCGGCGTGCGGATCGGTGATCATGTCGTCATCCAGCGTGCCGGGGACGTTATCCCGCAGATCGTTGAAACCTTAACCGATATGCGAAGTGCCGGCGCAGAATTAAAAACTTTCGAGACCTTGGATCACTGCCCTGTCTGCGGTAGCCGCGCGGTGCGCGAGGAAGGCGAGGTCGTGCGGCGATGCACCGGTGGTCTTATCTGCCCGGCTCAGGCAGTCGAGCGAATGAAACATTTTGTCAGCCGCAACGCTTTCGATATCGAAGGTCTGGGCGCGAAACATATTATCACCTTTATTGAAGATGGATTGATTAAGAACCCCGGTGACATCTTTCGGCTACAAGAGCGACGAGATGTTTTAGAAACTCGTGAAGGATGGGGCCCGCAATCGGCGGACAACCTATTGCTGGCTATCGAAGAGCGGCGGCGGATATCGCTCAACCGGTTCATCTATGCTCTGGGGATCCGACAGATAGGACAAGCAACGGCTCGTCTTTTGGCAAAACAGTATGGTAGCTTATTGGATTGGCACGCGGCGATGGGCCAAGCCGTCGAAGAGCGCGCGGCGAATGTTGAGGAGACGAAGAAGCCAGAACTGGTCGGTGAGGTCTTTGCCGAACTCTGTAATATTGATCAGATCGGCATCAATGTTGCGGATGACTTGGTCGCATTTTTCGCAGAAGCCCACAACTGCGACGTCTTGGAGGATCTAGCGGAGGTCCTACACGTCGAGGATTTTGTTATCGACGATACCTCTGAATCGCCCGTAGCGGGCAAGACGGTCGTTTTTACCGGAACACTGGAGACCATGACCCGCAGTGAAGCCAAGGCACGGGCCGAGGCGCTGGGCGCGAAAGTTGCCGGATCCGTTTCCAATAAGACCGACTACGTGGTCGCTGGGCCGGGTGCGGGCTCGAAAGCGAAGAAAGCCGAAGAGCTTGGGGTAGAGATCTTAACCGAGGACGAATGGAACCAGTTCGTCGGCGCGATATAAGGACTGAGTAGTCTGGTAATCGCGCTTTCTTGGTGGTTAGATTTTTCGCGTAGCGGTCTCAAGCCATACCTTTTCGGCATCCGGTAAGCCCTCTTGCATGATATGTCGGACGCGGGCGTGATAGGCGTTGAGCCAGTCGATCTCGGACGCCGTCATCAGCGATGTATCAACCAAATTCAGATCGATAGGTGCTAAGGTCAGGGTCTCGAATTCCAGCGTCGGACGTTCGGACCCTTCTAGTTCGATGCAAGGACGCACGACCACTAGATTCTCGATTCGGATTCCAAAGGAGTCAGCTTTGTAGTAGCCTGGTTCGTTAGAGACAATCATGCCGGGCTTCAGCGCCACGCCGCCACCGCCTTTCGAGATACGGTGCGGCCCTTCGTGTACTCCGAGATAGCTACCCACGCCATGACCGGTGCCATGATCGAAATCCAGCCCTGCCTGCCATAGTGGCGCCCGCGCCAGTGTATCCAGCTGCCCGCCGGTGGTGCCCTCCGGAAAACGTGCGGTCGCGATGGCGATGTGACCTTTGAGGACGCGGGTGAAGCGATCTTTCATCTCCGCGCTCGGCGTGCCGACGGCGATGGTTCGGGTCACGTCCGTTGTCCCGTCAAGATACTGGGCGCCCGAATCCACGAGATAGAGTTCGCCTTGCCCAATTTCTCGGTTGGTCTCGGCCGTGGCGTTGTAGTGGACGACGGCGCCGTTCGGTCCGCCGGAGGAAATGGTGGGAAAGCTCAAATCCCGCAGCGCGCCGGTCTCTGATCGGAATTCCCGTAGACGGTCGGCCGCGGCGATCTCCGTCAAACCGCCGCTGGCAGCGGTATTCGCGAACCAGCTCAAGAACCGCGTTAGCGCCTTGCCGTCGCGGATATGGGCGGCACGGGTGCCGGCAATTTCAACCTCGTTTTTGAGCGCCTTCGGCAGCGTGCAAGGGTCTTCGCTGCGCACAATCTCGGCACCTTCAAGCCGGTCGAACACATATGCCGTGACTGTTGCAGGATCCGCTTTTACCGTCGCTGATTTTGCCGCCAGGGCTTCGAGGGTCTCCCCAAAAGAAGCGAGTGGTTGTACCGCCACCGCATTGCTCAAGGTTTCGGTCAGGCCCGGCGATAGCTTCCGCTGATCGACGAACCAATCGACCGAGCTGTTGTCGTGAAGCACCGCATAGGACAGTGGAAGTGGTGTGTGTTGGACGTCGCTGCCACGCACGTTCAACAACCAGGCAATCGAATCTGGAAGTGTCAGGATGGCGGCATCGATACCGTCCTCGGCCAGGGATGCGGCAAGCGTCCGCCGCTTGTCGGCAGAGGATTTACCCGCATAGCTGATGTCATGGGGGACGATGGGTGAAATCGGTGCCGCCGGTTGATCGTCCCACACCGCGTCGAGGGGATTATGGGTGACGGCAACCAATTTGCCGCCTGCCTTTTCGGCGGCCTGGGCGTATTTGTCGATCGAGCTTTGTGCGTGCAGCCAGGGATCGTAGCCGAGCCGCCCGCCATCCGGGAGTGTCGCGGTAATCCATTTATCAGCGGGAGATTCGATTAAGTGATGCGGCTCGAACGTCTCGGTGATGGTTTGTTGGCGAACTTGCAGCGTATAGCGCCCGTCGATAAAGATGGCGGCGGTGTCTTTTAAGACGATGGCGAGACCGGCTGAGCCGGAAAAACCTGTCAACCAACGCAAACGTTCGGCGCGTGGAGCGACGAATTCACCTTGATGCTCGTCCGTGCGGGGCACGATGAACCCGTCTAAGCCGTCTTTCGCGAGCTGTTCGCGCAGCTTGTCGACGCGGTCCGTGCTCGGACGAACACCGAAATCGACTTGCTTCTCGCCAGCGATTTGATCGCGGAGGGCCGAGAGTTGTTCGCGAATGGTATCGTTGAGATGAGGCGTGACGAGTTGCATCCACGCGTCATCCGCGGATGATGCGCCGACGACACCTGCGATCAGGGCGCGGACGGCCTCGATATTGCCGTCGGCACTGACGGCCGACAAGTGTGCGGAGAGTGCGTCATCGCCTGCATAATCCATGTTTGCCGCCATTTTGCGTTAAGTCCCTAGACACCCGTGAAAGGCGTAAAGCTAGGGATGCACGTGGGTGACCGCAAGGCTAAAGGAAAGCAGGAAGGTTGACGGCAAGTCATGCGTATACTGCATGGCTGTGATGAGATATTTTCATTCAAAAAATTGCGAGATAAGGCGCAAAATCATGATTAACGTGCGCGTCGCTTACCTCTTCCCCCCAAAGCGCGTCAGGACAAAGGTCGTCCATCCGTCCGAACCCTCCTTTCGGGCGAGATGGTAGTCTCGACGTTGATAAGCGGCGCGCACGGAATTTTCCTGATTTTCGGTAAATCCCGCAAGTATTAGCGTGCCGCCCGGGCGGAGGGCACCTTTGATATCTTGCGCCATGTCGATAATAGGTCGGGCCAAGACATTGGCGACGATCAAGCCATAAGGGCCGTTGCGTTTGACCGCGCCACTTTTCACGCCATTGCTTTGGACCGATCGCACCAAATGAGACGCATTATTGAGCACGGCGTTGCCTCGTGTCGTCGCGACCGAGTCGGGATCGATATCGGCGGCCAGTACCTTTCGGCGCCAGCGGCGTGCCATAGCGAGGGCGAGAATGCCGGACCCACACCCGAGGTCGAGGATGTTACCCACGGGGGGGCAGCGCGATAGCCAATCAAGCGCCAGCAAGCAGCCTTTGGTGGAGCCGTGGGAGCCGGTCCCGAACGCCGGTCCCGCATCGATCGCGAGTGTGGTCGCTGTCGCCGGAACCACACCGTCATAATGCGTGGGATGGACAAAAAAATCACCAGCGATGATCGGTTGAAATGATTTCTGGTTCTCTGATACCCAATCGATGTCTGGTAGTGCCGAAGTATGGACCGTCGGTTCCGGTATGCCTGCGATCTTGGCGGCGAGTGCGACCGCGCCGACGACCGCCATCTCGTCCGGACGGTCGACAGAGAACGCCTCCATCCGCCAAATGCTGGGGTCGCTGGTCTCGAAGCTCGAAGTCGCGACAGCAATCGGACTGAAACCTTGGTCAAAAATATCGACGGCTTCTTTTGGGACTTCGACGACGAGCGTCCATCCGAAAATTCCGGTCATGTCTTCCTCGTTAGCGTCATCAAGGTTTGGCGACGAATTGTGCCATGACCCGTTTGGTCCCGGCATTGTCGAATTCGATGGTCAAATGATCACCGTCAACGACTTCGATCGTGCCCATGCCGAATTTC
>CAJWTF010000089.1 GCA_913046825.1 uncultured Rickettsiales bacterium
GCGCCATGACACAAGATCAACAAACCGCACAAACAATGTCGCCGCTCGACGCATTGCGCTGGCACTTGGAAATGGGTCTCGACGAGGTTGTCGACGAGATGCCCGTCGACCGATTCGCGACTGCCCAACAACCACATCGCGCGACGCCCGCCACTGCTCCAGCTATACAACCACCACGAGACACGCCACAAGCCGAGCCACGCCAAGCCAGCGGACAGGCGCTGGCCCCCGCTGAAGGCGCGCGCGACGCCATCGCGGTCGCAGCGGGCGCGCAAACACTCGACGAACTTCGCGAACGCTTAGAAGGCTTCGAGGGATGCGCCCTTAAATTTACGGCAACCAATACTGTCTTCGCCGACGGTGACCCGAGCTCCGATTTGATGCTTATCGGCGAAGCGCCTGGCGTCGACGAGGACCGCCAGGGCCTGCCCTTCGTCGGCGCCAGCGGACAATTGCTGAATAAGATGTTAGCCGCCCTCGGACGGGAGCGCGATACGGCCTACATTTCCAATATCCTGTTCTGGCGTCCCCCCGGCAATCGTAGCCCGACGGACGCGGAGACGGCGGCCTGTCTGCCGTTCGTACAGCGCCATATCGAACTCGCGAAACCGAAGATCCTGGTGTTTCTCGGCGGCAGCTCCGCCAAAACAATGCTGAGCCGCAAAGAGGGCATCATGCGCTTGCGCGGCAAATGGTTCGACTATACGAGCGACGGTCTCGATGCGCCGATCCCGGCGATGCCAACTTTCCACCCTGCGTTCCTACTGCGTCAATCGGCGCAAAAACGCGAAGCCTGGCGCGATTTTCTCTCCATCCAGGAGAAGCTCGATAATTTTAGTTAATCGGCTACTTTAGAGTGATTTTTAAGTCGGCCGGGAAACGAACATGCAGGAATCCAGAGCGTTGCGAATCGAGTTCCCTGCGGTCAGCGGTCACCTTGCACCGAGTCGTGTTCTCAAGTAGGACTTTATTTAAGGGTACGGCTCAAAAAGGATACTCCGAGGGGCGGAAAATCTTGAAACTTGAGTTTTTCAAAAATCGGGCTGCGATCTCGATTCTCGCGGTCGGCGCGCTCCTTGCGGGCGGACACGACGTGCGGGCAAACGATGTGCCGCGCGATACCGCTGCATTGCCCATTGGAATTGACGTTCGGGACGAGCAAACGACCCTGCCGGTGATCCTGCCGACGGCGGACGCCGACCTCTATCGTCGTATATTCAAGCTGCAAAAAGACGGCCAATGGTTGTCCGCGGACAACCTCGTCGAACAGCTCAGCGACCCGCTGCTCCTAGGGCATGTTCTGTATCAGCGCTATATGCATCCGACGAAATACCGGTCGCGCTATGCCGAATTGAAAAAATGGATGACTGCTTATGCCGATCATCCTGGCGCGCGGCGCGTTTATCAATTGGCGATGCGGCGGAAACCCGGCAATTGGCGGGCCCCGCAACGCCCACTCGGCGTATCGTTCGGACCCTTACCGCCCGAGAGCAACGAGGACCTTCGTTCCGGTCGATCCTCTAAAAAGCGCTACGGCACCAAAGCCCAACGCCGGCAGGCGCGTTATGTGACAAGACAAATCAAATCCCTGGTGCGGCGCGGACGCCCGACACAGGCTCTAAAACGTCTGCAGCGTAAAGATATCCGGCGCGGCTTCGACGCGGTCAATTACGACCGAGCACTCGCAATCGTGGCGCGCGGTTACTACCACGCTAAAGAGGACGCTAAGGCCCTGAAAGTCACTGCTCCCGCCATCGCGCGCTCCGGTGTGAAAGCGCCAATGGCACTTTGGTGGTCCGGCCTCGCGGCATGGCGTTCCGGACAATTCACTCAATCCGCCCGCCATTTTGAGCTTCTGATCGCAGCAAAATTGAATGACAATTGGATTACCTCGGCAGCGGCATATTGGGCTGCCCGTGCGCATTTAGCCGCACGCCAACCGGCCCGGGTAAATCCGCTGCTGTCCGTCGCAGCACGCCATTCCCGGACCTTCTATGGATTGCTTGCAGCGCGCGCCCTCGGCGAACCGCCAGCGTTCGAATGGGAAATGCCGAAGCTCGGCGCCATCGAAATGAACTTGCTTTCACAGGCTCCGGCCGCGAAACGCGCCCTGGCCTTGATTCAAGTTGGGGAGACGGGCCGGGCCGAGACCGAATTGAAACGGTTTACTGGTAACCTCTCGCCAGAATTAGCGCGCATCCTCTTGGGCCTAACGGCGAAAGCTAATCTTCCCGCTCTCGCTTATCGGCTCGGGCGACTGTTGGAAGCGCGGGGCGGCTACAAGTACGACGCAGCGCTCTACCCAGTCCCCGATTGGGCACCCGATTCTGGTTATAGTGTAGACAGAGCGATGATTTTCGCGTTGATTCGGCAAGAGTCTGCTTTCAAGCCGAAAGCAAAAAGCCGGGTTGGTGCCCGAGGCCTCATGCAGTTGATGCCGCGCACCGCCGGATTTATCGCCGGAAAAAGATTCCACGGCCAAAATCAACACGCGCTATTCAACCCCGAATACAATATCGAATTGGGACAGAAATACATTGAACATCTTTTCGAATTTCCCCGAATTGAGGGGAATCTCTTCTACGCCGCCGCCGCCTACAATGGTGGCCCGGGCAATTTGAACAAATGGCGGCGCAAATCAGAATACCAAGACGACCCACTGCTGTTCATTGAAAGTATTCCGTCGCGGGAGACGCGGGTTTTTATCGAACGGGTGCTGACGAATTTATGGATTTACCGCTATCGGCTCGGCCAACCGGCGCCGTCGCTCGATGCGGTCGCGGCGGGCACATGGCCGCGCTATAATCGCCTCGACATCAACACGAAGAAGGTCGCGAACCGTGCCGATTGATGAAAGTCGTCCTTTTCTACCGGTCAACATCGCCATTTTGACCGTCTCCGATACGCGGACGGAAGCGGACGATCGCTCCGGCGATACCTTGGTTAAGCGATTGCAGTCAGACGGACATCAATTGGCCGACCGTGCCATTGTGAAGGACGATCCGGACTCTATCGTGAGCCGATTGCAAGCCTGGATCAACAATCCCGACGTGGATGTAGTGGTCGCCACCGGCGGCACCGGCGTGACCGGCCGAGATGTTACACCTGAAGCATTCGAGCGAGTATGCGAAAAAGACATTCCGGGCTTCGGCGAGTTGTTCCGCTGGATCAGCTATCAGAAGATTGGCACGTCGACGATTCAAAGCCGCGCGATCGCCGGCATTTCGAAAGGCACCTATCTGTTCGCATTGCCGGGCTCGACCGGTGCTTGCAAGGACGGGTGGGACGACATCCTGCGTCATCAACTCGACAATCGATTTCGGCCCTGCAATTTCGTCGAATTGATGGCGCGCCTTCAGGAAACCTGAGCTCTTGGACGCACGGGTCAGTATCGTCTTTCTCGGCGTCACAAATATGCAACGCTCTCGGCAATTCTATGAGCAAGGGCTGGGCTAGCGCGCCTCCACCATCGGTGACGGGGAAGAGACGTTCTATCAAGCGGACGCCATGATCGTCGGTCTCTAAGACCAGGCAAAGCTGGCCGTGGAGGAGGACCTACCGCCGGTCAACGAGCCGCAAAGTGTCCATAGCAGCATCACCTTGGCACAAAATCAAGCGAGCAAAGCGGATTTAGACCACGTAGTCGCTGACGCAGTCCGCGCGAGTGGCACGGCACCTTACATAGGGAGCCCGCCGACACGTTCTGGGGCGGCTATGCAAGCTCTTTAGCCGATCCCGACGGACACGTTTGGGAGATCGCCTGGAACCCGTTTTTCATCTTGGACGACAGTGGCATCCCGCGGCCGAATTAGCTTTTCATTTAAGCCGACAGCTCGGGTGTCGGGATCGATGTGTCGACAAAACCGCACCTACCTTAATCGCGCAATTCCTTCGCGGCGTCGATCATCGCGCTGATGGCAGCCCGGTAGCGCGATGTCGCGAGGCTGATCCGGCGAATACCCGCCTCCTGCAGACCAGCGAAGGTGAACAACTTCCCAGGAATACCGACCATGAAGTTGAATGGCGCGGAGACAGTTTCGCATACTGCCCGTTCCGCTTCCAAGTTCGGTAAACCGGGCGCCATCAATACCTTCGCCCTTGCTGCTTCATACGCCTGCAGGCGGCGCAAAGTATCTTCCAGGTAGGGGATTGCCACGCAGGAAATTCTCGCATCTTCCTGTCAATTTGAAATCAAAATCGAGCGCATTCATAGCCTCGACACCGGACCAATCCGATTTGAGTTATGAGGCCACTTCACCGCGCCATCGGGCATAGGCGGGGCCATCATCGACGTCGTGACGTTCGATGGTCAGGCCATACGTATAAGCGCCCCGCAGATTGCGTATGGTATCGGATAGAGCGTGTTCGCTAGACCATCGAACATCGCGGAACAATCCGGGTGCGGCCTTGGCATGCGCTATTCCAACCAACCAATAACCGCCATCGGCTGCCGGACCAAAGACCGCATCCTTACCCGCGAATTGCCGAAAGGCGTCGCGTATGTCACTCGGCGTCACGCCTGGAATGTCTGAGCCGATGAGCACTACCGGACCGGGCGGCAACGATCGCAACGCCGCATCCATGCGGTTGCCAAGATCGCCACGCTTTTGGCGCCGACAAGGTAAATGCCTCGGCCAACGCGCATCTCCATCGTCCACGAACAGCCAGGATTTCCAACGATTGCCGCGACCCAATTGGCGGATCGTTCGCGTCAAATTAGAGCGATAAAACCGAAGCGCCTCAAGCGACCCAATATCCGCTGCCAAGCGCCGTTTCGCTCGGCCTAGCCGGGGGGCTTTGGCTAAAATTACGAGATGCCGCACGGTCATCCATAGACTCTTTTAATCAAATGCGGAGAGAAACCAAGATAGTAAAGTGCCAGGCACAAAAGGTTTCGCGCCGGGCGGTGCCAGTAGCCGTCGCGGCGATAACGTTCTGCCGAAGTCGTGGCCGCCACATCCAACAACCGCAATCGACGTCGCCCCAATCGACGCACCAAATCGACATCCTCCATCAGTGGGAATGCGCGGTATCCACCGATCTTCTCATAGAGTGCCCGCGACATTACCAGTCCTTGGTCACCATAGGGCAATCCCAACAATCGATTGCGCCAGGTCACCAAACGCTCCACTCGTCGCGCACCCGCACAGGCATCATCCAGTGCGAAACGGAAATATCCGGCGTGGTCGCCACTCTCCGGCGTATCGATAAAGCCTCGAATGGCGTCACTCCATCCGGGATCAAGTTCCGTGTCCGCATGCAAGAATAAGATCCAGTCACTGCGCGCGGTGGCCCCACCGGCCTGGAGTTGGCGGCCACGGCCCGGCTCCGACGCGATCAAGACAGCGCCCGCCTCGATGACGGCTTCGCATGTGCCGTCCGTTGAACCGCCGTCTGCAATGATCAATTCCTTCACCAGACCGGCGCCTTCCATTTGCGCCAATGCCGCGAGGGTGGGCCCGAGAACCGGCACCACGTTTAGAGTTGGAATGACGATGCTGAGTTGCGCCATGCGGGGTTTGTAGCACGCGGGACGACCGGTTTGACAAGCATCAGGGCAAGATGGGCGGGCGATTGAATGTTTATGATTTGTTCTGTACCATGAAATTATGGATTGGACACTTCCCGATAGGGCCCGCAAGGGCCGCGGCGCGGTCAGCAACGATGTTGGCCGATTCGAGGCGAACGCGCGGATTGCGGTTGATGACGGTTGGTTGATCGAGGATGAAACGCCCGAGCGAGTGTCAACCACGTTGACCGCGGAGGCCGCACGAAAGGTCATCACCCGCAACAAATCCCCGGACGTTCCGTTCGACCGATCGATCAATCCATATCGCGGATGCGAGCATGGCTGTATCTATTGTTTCGCTCGTCCAACCCACGCTTATTACGGCCTGTCGCCGGGCCTCGATTTCGAAACAAAGCTATTCTACAAGCCGGACGCGGCGGAGCGTCTGCGCGCGGAATTAAGCCATCCAAAATACACCGCCGATGTCATGGCGCTGGGGACCAATACTGACCCCTACCAACCGGTCGAGCGTGAACAAAGACTGACCCGCCACATTTTGGAAGTGCTGGCAGAGTTCAATCACCCCTTCGGTATCGTCACGAAATCCGATCTTGTGCTGCGTGACGCGGACATCATTGCGCCGATGGCGGCAAAAGGTATGGCGGTCGTCACGTTGTCGGTCACCACACTCGACCGGGAACTCGCCCGCAAGTTGGAGCCTCGCGCGCCCACGCCGTCAAAACGGATTACCGCCATAAGCTCATTGGCGGCGCTCGGTATTCCGACCGGCGTCTTGGCGGCCCCAATGATCCCAGCGCTCAACGATATGGAATTGGAAAAGATTCTAGAGACAGCGTCGCGGGCGGGCGCTTCCGGCGCCGGCTACGTCATGCTGCGCCTGCCGCTTGAAATTTCCGACCTCTTTAAGGAATGGCTGGAAAATCATTATCCGGACCGCGCAAATCATGTGCTCAGCCTTGTACGCCAAACGCGCCGAGGTGCGATGTACGATTCACGGTGGGGACAGCGCGCAGTCGGGTCCGGTCCCTATGCCGATTTGCTCAATCAACGTTTTAAGCTGGCGCTCAAGAAATACGGGCTCGACAAACGCAGCTTGAATCTCGACTCAAGCCAATTCCAAAGGCCACCGAGAGCAGGCGACCAACTGGATTTGTTTTAGAGAGGCAGGCGATGAATACGAAAGTCATCTTGGGAAGTTCCCTGATATTTCGCATCCTCCTTTGCACGCCCCTGGTAGTCTCCGTCAAACAATCGGCGAGAGCAGACCCATGGGCGAATTCGATTAGTCCGGAGAGTACATCGCGTTAAATCCCGTTTGGGCTTTGGACGGTTGCCAAATGGTCAGGAAATCGCGATCTGGCACAAACCAGAGCCGACCTTACGTCCGGATTTGGTGGTAAGAAAACCATCAAAGGCCCTGCTGATTGGACTCATCCCGTCACCGGTAACGTGATGAAAATCTATACACGAAAAAATAAGAGCAAAGTACCATACTTCGCTATCCGTCGGAATGGTGACGGTTTAGGGCGGGTTTATGATTCAAGGAGCAACAAAATTTACGAGGATGGTATAAAATTTCCACTCGGCCAGTGGCGGCAAGGTGAGACTGGGAGATTTTCGTACACTTGCTGGAAAAAAGGCCGCCCGTATGGTCGTACGGTCCAAATCACGATGGAAAAAATCGACTTTACCCATAACGGCATCCCTCACGCATTGTGCTATCGATGGATAGCCAATGGCGGCAACAAGAGAGGTCTCGACATGCTCTATACCTATGCACCGGGAATCGGGAATACTGAGATCAAATACAAAGACTGAGGTATTGTCGGCGATGACGCCGATAGGAACCCATGTTAAATTATGTGGCGCCTAAGGCGGATTTTGCGGAAATGCCCGAAAAGTAAGGCAGGTATGTCTATTAGATCACTATGGATTCTGCCACTCTTTGTGCTATCGATGATGTGCCTCACGGTTGCGTCGGGTAGCGTCCGTGCCGAAGGCGAAGCGGTGCTTCTCGTCTCAAACGAATCCGCGCCCAACGCAGTCTCTCGGAAAAGCCCTATCTTCAGAACCGCATTGATCGCGGCCGCCAGCGCCATGTTGCAGGCCAAGCTGACACCAAAAGGGGCGGAGGAAGTCTTGCCGAAAGGTAGCTATAAATCAAAAGGCCGGAACCCCATGAAGACTTGGCTTATGGCGGCCAGCAAAGCCAACCCACCGGCACAGTTCTTGGTCGGTCTGGAAGTTATTGTCTCGGTGATCGAGCGCAGCCAATCCCAAGTCGTCGAGGTCGCCGTTGCCGCTAACAGTCATGCGCTTCCGTCGGGCGGAGAGCTTGGCGAATTCCGCATGGAGAAGCCGCAACGCTTCCCCTTACCGACGGATTGCGACCGCAAATGCGTGGTCGCGGAAGCCACTAAAGCCGTCAAAGTAGTTGCGCGCGAGGCCGGCACCGCTGCTGCGGCGCATATTGAAAATGCTCAGAACTAGGGTCTCTCCAGTTTCTAAGTAAGCCCTAACCCCGGCGCGAATCCGGGTGCAGGCCCTTGCAGAGAATGTGCTGACTCTTATCGATCACGGGTGTCTGACGCATGAATTCCAGATAGTCATTCAATTTGCAGAATCCCATAACTCGCTCGACACCGGCGCGGTTGTAACAGGACCGGTCGAAAAGCACCATTTCACCGACAGCCGGCAAATGATGGATATAGCGTTGGAAGAACCATTGGGTCTGTTCTTTCTCCCTCGGCTTTTCAAATGCGACAACCCGCGCGCTTCGTGGATTCAGATGTTCCGTAAAGCGCTTGATCGTCCCGCCCTTGCCGGCGGCGTCGCGCCCCTCGAACAGGATCACCACTTTTTGGCCGGTAGCTTTCGCCCAATCTTGCACCTTCAACAATTCGATCTGCAATTCGACCTTATGCTTTTCGTATTCCTGTCGGCGCAGCTTGCGCTTTTAGGGATACTCGCCGGATTCGAATAAATGGCGAATAGTGTCCGGATCGTGAATCAATTCCGCAAGATGATGCGCCGCGGACTCGTGTAGTTCCGGCTCCAGGGTTAGTGCCGCTGGTGTTTCCAGATCCGACATAGACGCCTCTTGCACGGCCCCGTCGGGGACCACCGCGACTTTGGCCTTTACGCCATCACTATCAACCATGATTCCTCCCACTACGCACAAACGCTGAAGTTAGGGAGAGCGTCCCGAACAGTCTTTGCTTCAAATCAGTTTTGATATCGCTTCCCCATCGAAAAATTTGCTATGCTTGCCAACACGAAGAGGCGCGCCGAGACATGACCGAGATCGAGACCAAACCCCGAACCAAAGCCGAACCGAAAAGCGAACGGCCGCGCATGCACAAGGTCATCTTGATCAATGATGACTTCACGCCGCGCGAGTTCGTCGTGATGGTGCTGAAATCGGTCTTCAAGATGTCGGAAGATGAAGCCTATCGTGTCATGGTTACGGCACATACGCGGGGCGCGGGAGTCGTTGCCGTTTACACGAAGGACGTCGCGGAAAGCAAAGCAACCGAAGCCGCCGATCTTGGAAAACGAGCCGGGCACCCACTGATGTTTACGACCGAACCGGAGGAATAAAGGCGCCCTCAACCGGATCAACACGGCACCATTCGCACATAATGACTTACGACGAATTCAATACCTTCTGCCGAGGGCTCCCCGTCACGACACACGTCGTGCAATGGGGCGGATCCGATGTATGGAAGGTCGGCGGCAAGGTATTCGCCATCGGCGGTTGGGGCGACAATCTGCCTGCCTATACCTTCAAGACAAGTGAAATCGCATTCGAACTATTGCGCGAGGAACCAGGCCTGCGGCCGGCGCCGTATCTCGCGTCACGTGGCATGAAATGGATCCAGCACTATGGACGACCCGGCCTCTTGGACGAAGATTTAAAACTTTATCTGCAAGAGTCGCATCGGATCGTCTCTTTGGGATTAACCAAAAAGAAGCAGCGGGCACTCAGCCTTAATCAGGATTAATTTCTATATTATGCGAAATTAATGCCATCAAACCACTACATGTGGGAAGTTGGACCGTCGACACCTGACGAAAGGTAATTATGAAACCTGATGTCGGACTACCGGCTAAACCCGCCACTCTCCCTGCCGAGCGTGCCTCGTCCAGCGCCATACTTTGTCGAATGCAGCTCTTGTGGCTACTTTTTTTATGCCCGGCACATCCAGTAACTTCCATGAGGTCCTAATGTCGAAAAAGACCGCCCGCCGTTCCGCCCCAAAGCATAGCAATGTCCGCGCCCTGCACGCCGATGTTCGGCCATGGGAAATGACCCCCCGCAGCGAACCCCGCGAAGAAGATCGCGACCAACGGTATGTGCGTTATGTCAGGCCGAAGACCGAGATGAAGAGAGCGTTTATCGAGGCGCTCGATGCGTTTCACATGGCTTTGGCGCTTGGTCCGGCCGGTACGGGTAAGACCTACCTGTCGATCGCCAAGGCGGTCGAGGCACTGGACGCTGGTGAAGTCCAACGGATCGTGCTCACACGGCCAGCGATGGAAGCAGGCGAATGTAAGAGAAAATGGCGTCTTATCTCAGACCTTTGTCCGACGCCCTGTCGGACCGCCTGGAGAGCAAACACCTCGGCAAACTGATCGCAGACGGAACTATTGAGATTGCACCGGTCGGATATATGCGGGGGAGGACCTTGAATCGATCGTTCGTCGTCATTGACGAGGCGCAGAATTGCGCCTACGGCCAGATCAAAATGCTGCTGACCCGGCTCGGCTGCAACTCCACTATGGTGGTCACCGGAGACCCAGATCAATCGGACCTACTGCCGGGTATGTCGGGATTACAGGACATCGCGACCCGGCTCGACACCTTGGAAGACGTCGCGGTAATACGATTCACGAACGAAGACGTGGTCCGGCACCCTTTAGTCTCTAGCATTCTCGAGATTGTATAACAGGAACTTCGGCTAGCCGCCGCCATCCGCACAAAGGTAGAGGTCGGTTTTTTTGAACCGGTGCGGTTTGCCGCAATGTGGACAATCGGGAATGTTCTGATCCGCGTTTCCCGGATCGAACCCTTCAAGCTGATGCCACCCCATATTGAGCCCAACATAAACTGGTTTCCGCGTGGTCGGACAATCCATGAATACCTGTGACATTGCTACCTCAATTTTTGTTTTTCCTTCGTCTCCGAGTAACCGCCTCCAAACTCTCTCTCTCTTTTGCGACGCTCCATTCTAGCGCAATTGGCGCGTCTCGCGCATCCCTCTTGAGGCTTTCCGTTCGCTACCCGCCGTACGTGTGATAGATTCGACGTCACATGGAACACGGTATCGAACTCACTGGATTGGCCGTCGTAGCGGCGGCAGCGACCCTATGCGGCATGGCAATGGCGCGGCTGAACCAGCCCGCAATCGTCGGTTATATTTTGGCGGGTGTAATTCTGGGTCCGTCCGGTCTAGCGCTGGTCGGCGACCGGGGACAGATCGAAGCTTTGGCCGAACTCGGCGTGTTGATGTTGCTCTACATCATCGGGATGGAACTCTCGGTTCGTAGTTTCCGACATATGTGGCGCATCGCAGTTTTCAGCGCCGGACTTCAGATTCTCGTCAGTTTGATCGCCGTGCTGTTTCTGGGATATGCGCTTGGCTGGCCGATGCCCCACGTCCTCCTCTTCGCTTTTGTCTTGGCGCTCTCCAGCACCGCGGTCGGCGTCACGATGATGGAAGACGTGGGCGCACTTCGCCAACGAGTGGGCCGTATCGCGGTCGGGGTGCTAATCGCTCAGGATCTTGCGGTGGCACCGATGTTGATCATTTTGACGGGCCTTTCCGGTGATGGATTCGACTTTTTTATCGTACTGGAAATATGTCTGACCGTTGGCCTTCTTATTTTGTTGATACGATACCTCAGTCGTCGACAGAGTTTTAATTTACCCTTCTCAAATTTGGTTCTCGGTAAGGTCGACCTTAGGCCCGTCGCCGCCCTTGCCTGGTGCTTCGCTGCGGCCGCTCTCGCCGGACTTGTGGGTATTTCGGCTGTCTTTGGCGCCTTTCTCGCGGGACTCGTCGTCGGCAGCAGTCAACAACGACACGAGTTTTTCGCGGCGGCCAAGCCCATCGAGAGTATTCTCTTGATGACGTTTTTCCTGTCCATCGGTTTGTTGATCGATCTCCAATTCTTGTGGGACAATCTCGGCCTCGTCCTCCTGCTATGGGCCTTCGTTACCATCTTCAAGACAGCGCTCAACACCGCGATCTTTCGAGCCATGGGAGAAAGTTGGCAGCACGCCTTCCTCTCGAGCCTGTTTCTCGCGCAAATCGGTGAGTTTGGGTTTATTCTCGGCGGCGTCGCCATCGATAGCTCGATCATCGATTCCGATCTCTACCGTCTCGTCGTCGCGGTCACCGTGCTCTCCTTGATCACCAGCCCAATCTGGATGAACAGCGCCAGACGCGTCCAACACCGTGCTGCCCGACGTATGGACACCATCGGCGGACTATTGCGGCTGGTCTATTTTCGGGAATGGCGTTTCACGCGGCGCAACAGCCGGGCACTCTATGACGCAGCTATTTGGATCGTCACCCGTATCGAAATTTGGGTCGAACGCCTGCGACGCTATATCCGCGAGCAAATAAAAAATCGCCGAAAAACCCAAGACACTCCGCCCGATGAAGACCAAATGCCGGGGCCAGGCGATGCCTGATTTCACATTTGAACACACGTGCACTCCGCCAGTAGCTGGCGTCGATGAAGCTGGTCGTGGTCCTTGGGCCGGCCCGGTTGTCGCCGCGGCGGTAATCCTACCAATGGGCGTCCTGGATCCCTATCTGCTCACAGGGCTCGATGATTCGAAGAAATTAAAAAAAGGCATTCGTGAAGACCTTCTCGCGGCACTGGAACCTGTCGCAGATATTGGCGTTGGTGTCGCATCGCCAACCGAAATCGACGACATCAATATTCTGCAAGCGACCATGCTAGCCATGCAGCGAGCAGTCGATGGCCTCTCCGAGACGCCAGTCAGCGTGTTGGTCGACGGCAACCGGGCGCCCTCCATCGCGTCGGAAGTGACGACTATCGTAAAAGGGGATTCGCTGTCTCTGTCGATCGCCGCGGCTTCGATTGTCGCCAAGGTCACCCGCGACCGGATAATGGCCGTTCTGGCAGAACAATACCCCGGTTACGGCTGGGAGCGGAACGCCGGTTACGGCACTAAAGAACATAAAGAAGCGCTCGCCCGACTCGGTGTAACTCCCGCCCATAGGCAAAGTTTCGCCCCCATTCGGGCCGCAGCCACCAGATATAGCGAATGAAAATTATTTGAACTCAATATATTGGTCTAAATATTTAAGTTAATACTAGGCAAATTGTTCATGTTGACGCGATGAATCGAATGAATCATCCTCAATACATGATAAATGCAAAACAATACTCCAATACTCTTCCCGAAAACGAGATTCTATTGGGTGATTCATTGGAATTACTCGCGTCGTTACCGGACCGCTCGATCGACATGGTTTTTGCCGACCCGCCCTATAATCTGCAGCTAAGCGGGGAGTTACGGCGCCCGAACGACAGCCGCGTCGACGGTGTCGATGCGGCGTGGGACAAGTTCGACGGTTTTGCTTCCTATGACGAGTTTACATGGAAGTGGCTGGACGAATGCCGCCGTGTCCTGAAGGACGATGGAACCCTGTGGGTAATCGGTAGCTATCATAATATCTACCGCGTCGGCGCCACGTTGCAAGATTTGGGGTATTGGATCCTAAACGACGTCGTCTGGATTAAGACCAATCCGATGCCGAATTTCCGGGGACGCCGCTTCACGAACGCGCACGAGACGATGATTTGGTGCGCACGTTCCGCAGATTCAAAATATACCTTCAACTACGAAGCCATGAAGGCGCTGAACGAAGACCTGCAGATGCGCAGCGATTGGGTGATGCCGATCTGCACCGGTCACGAACGCTTGAAAAATGCCGAAGGCGCAAAAGCGCACCCGACGCAAAAACCGGAAGCGCTATTGCACCGCGCCATACTGGCGGCGACCAATCCGGGCGATATTATCCTCGATCCGTTTTTCGGTACCGGCACCACCGGCGCCGTCGCGAAAAAACTCGGGCGCAAATATTTGGGGCTCGAGCGCGATGAAGCCTATGCCAAGGTCGCGCGAAAGCGTTTGGCACAAATTCCGATGGCGGCCGACATCAGCTTGCTGCAGACACCGTCAAAGCGGAAAGAACCGCGCATTCCGTTCGGATGGCTGGTCGAACGCGGACTGCTGGAGCCGGGTACGGTCTTGCACAGTTATTGCCGCCGCTGGACCGCCAAGGTCCGCGCCGACGGCACGCTAATCGCTGCCGACCATCGCGGTTCGATCCACCAAGTCGGCGCCGCCGTTCAAGGCGCCGAGAGCTGCAACGGATGGACCTTCTGGTATCTGCCAGGCGACGGTAAAGGTGTGCCGATTGACGTACTGCGACAGAAATTACGGGCTGAATTGAATTAGATCGCCAAATCCTTGGTGAAATAATCCTTGATCACCGTCTCGAACGTCTCGTCGTTGAACCGAAATTCTTCTTCTCGCTCTGCAAAGGGCCGATAAGTGAAGCGCGGCTCCTCTGGCCATGCCTGATGTCGAGCATCGATGGCTACCTGGATGACGGCGGAACGTTCGAAAACCCGCTGTTCGTCGTAGACAATATTTTTATCTTCCATGGCAAGCGCCGCTTTAGCACCCAACACCGACTTTCGGCGATGAAAGCCGAATGTCAGAGAGATCCGAAGATCCGGCGAGGAATTGGCGAAAGAGCCATGGAGCATCTGGCGATTAACGATGGTCACGTCGCCAGCCTCGCACACCAACGGCACAGCGTCTGGTAATTGCTCGCTCCCGCCATTCTCCGCGACCAACGCCTTAATATCGATCCGCCCAAGTTTGTGACTGCCCGGCACGACCCAAAGACAATTACCGAGGGTCGAAGGATAGAGTTGGACCTGAAAATTGAAACCGTGAATACCCGCATCCCACTCTGGCGAGTCCCAATGAGTGACCCCGTCCTGATGCCATGAGACGGCGCCGCCGAGGCCCGCCTGTTTTACGAAAATTGCGTCGTTGAACGGCACAAAATCTTCGCCATTAATGGACTCAGCCACCGCCAGGAGATGCGGATGCCCATAAAGACGTAGGCCGGAGGGCATGGAACGGCACATGGAATACATGATGAAGACGACATCCTCCGGCGCGTCGCCGTCGGGTTTCGGTTGCGCCATCTGTGTCGGGTGACGACCGCCCAGCTGTTTCGTTCCACCCCAAGGGTCGGCCAAGGGTTTGGAGAAACGGTAGGGCAGGCGTGGATAGTCGATCCCGAGTGCGGGTCGGCCTTGAGCGTCAACCTTCGCGTCACGGGTTACGGGCGCGCGGTCAAGCATTTCTCCCGCGTCACGCCGCAACGCCGCGATCTCGTCTGCGTCGATGACGCCCTCGAAGATGTAGTATCCGTGTTCTTGAAATGCGCAAAGGATATCCGGGTGCAATTTGCCATCCGCACCGAAACGCATCGGTCCTCTGTTGCCGATATCTTGCTCACGCTTTTGGCCAGCTTCAGCATATGCGCGGAGCCCCGCCGCGTGTTCTTCCTTGGTCGGCGCCACCACAGACATATCGTTCATCGCCTTAACCTCCAATTTCTTCCGGATCATAGGATGCCCCTTGGGCGCCATATCCACCGTCAACATTTAGAATTGTGCCTGTCGTCCAGATGCATTCGTCGGAAGCGAAAAACAGCGCCGCGTGCGCGACCGCGTCGACAGTACCATAGGCGCCGACCGGAATACGATCCGTATAGGCTTTCTTGCGGGTCACACCGTGATGGCTCAGCCCGGTTTCGATGGGTCCGGGCGCGATGGCGTTGACCATCACACCCTGACCCGAAAGCTCGGTCGCCAAGACCTTACAAATATGCATCGACGCTGCCTTCGACGCACCGTAAGCGGCACC
>CAJWTF010000090.1 GCA_913046825.1 uncultured Rickettsiales bacterium
CGGCGGGTTCGGAATCCTGCCGCCGTCAGCCGGTTGATGATTTCCTCAATATGCGGGGAGTCCCTGGTTTCCACGACAATATCAACCTCTGCTTGTTTGACGGGGACGTCATAGAACATACGCTGATGGTAAATCTCGACGATGTTGCCGCCGCCGTCACCGATTTGCTCTGTGACCTGTGACAGGATACCCGGTTGATCCAAAATTTCGGCTCTGAGTCGCGCCATCCGGCCTAGTCGTATCATCCCGCGTAGCAAAATTGACGAAAGCAGACGCGAATCGATATTGGCACCGCAAGCGATCAGGCCGATTCTCCGTCTCTCAAAACGGCTCTGTTGCTGGCGAATTGCCGCAAGAGGCGCCGCGCCGGCGCCTTCCACGACTAACTTTCCGGTCTCGACCATGGTCTGGACGCCGATTCGAGGCTTAGTTCATCCACCAAGATAATGTCGTCAACATAGCGGGAGATGATTTCCTTGGTGATCTCACCAGGTACTTTGACCGCGATGCCTTCGGCAATGGATTCGCCGCCCGATGTTGGCGGTAACCCATGAATGGCTTGGTACATCGACGGGTAGAGTTGCGCTTCCACGCCGATAATATCGATTTTCGGATTCATTTCTTTTGCGGCCATCGCAATTCCAGCGATGAAACCGCCGCCGCCAATCGGGACGACGATGGCGTCCAGGTCCGGAATGTCTTAGAAAATCTCCAAGCCAATCGTGCCTTGGCCGGAGATGATATCGGGGTCGTCGTAAGGATGAACAAAGACGAGATCTTCCGCAGCCGCAATTTTGTCGGCGAAGGGCTTTCCATCACTGACCGATTCGCCCTCAAGGACGACGCGGGCGCCAAAATCATGTGTTCGGACGATCTTCGTAAAGGGGCTCCCCTTCGGCATGACGATGGTCGCGGGAATACCCAAACGCTGCGCGTGATAAGCGACGCCTTGCGCATGGTTACCGGCGGAAATTGCGATAACGCCTTTACCGCCTTCTTGGGAGACTGATTTCAATTTCACGAACGCTCCCCGGTCCTTGAACGAACCGGTGCGTTGCAATGTTTCCAGTTTGAGAAAAATCTCGGCACCCGTTGCGTCTGATAACGGGCCCGAGCGAACGATGGGGGTCCGAACGACTTCACCCTGAATTGTAACGGCTGCAGCTCGGATGCTCTCTGGGGTGACGGTCATTCTTTTCGGATGCTTTCGTTCTTGGTGAGGGGACGCAGCCGGAGCATATCGCTTCCCCGCGCCTTTAGTTCATTTTGCGACCCAACAATATGGAAATACTGGCCGTCGCGCCATTGTGACAGTTGATCCATGTACCGGGTGGAAAGCGGATTGCCGGATTGCCCGGTTGCAAGGCTGTATCGGCTATTCCCGGGATCCGCCAAATCATAGACGGCCCGGTATCCAGCCCCGTGGGAGTGGCGATATGGGCTTTCCGTACTTCCACCGGTTTGGCCACGATTTAGGGTATGGTCACCGCCATCGGTTTTGATCCGTCCCTCCGACCAATCGGCGAGAAGGGGAATATGGCGCAAGATCCGATGCGGAAATATGGCCGCATGGGCGTCGCCCCATCGCCAATCCTTCGGCTCATCGCCGAAACGCTTCCTTAACTCCGTGAGCGCGCGGTTAAGAGCGTGTTCCACGCGTGACGCACAGTCTTCTTTTTCTAGCGTGGAAATGTTGTCGCACCACTCAGTATCTTGGTCTAAGGCCCGCTGAATGAAGAGCGGCCGAGGGCGGCTGTATCCAGCAAATTGATCGCCGAGTTCATCCGCCACAAGGGACGGCATCAAGTTTCGTATCCAAGCGGCATAGATCAACGGCTCCGGGCGATCCCGCGTCATCTTAAAATCCCATGCACGGACCAGCTTGATGGCTTTTCTCCCGATATCGCTCTTCGGTTCGATTTTAGAGAGCAACGGAACCAACGTTTTTGCGGCGATAGATCGATTATCCATCTGCAGGCGAATACTGTCCTCGATATCGTAGGGTCGGACTTCGGAAAAGTGCTCGTATATACGGGCGACGCGATGTGATGCGGGCCAATACCAGGCGTACTGAAACGTTGGCGCTTCCGCGTTCGGCCGCAGTCGGTTGTTCGCATTGGCGATCAACCCGCTGGACGGGTTCCAGATTTGGGGCCAATGTTTCGGCCCGACGTATCCGCGCCAATCGCCGCTAACGTCTTGACCCGATGATGGCAAATGGCCGTGACCGGATTTGCGGATCGGCATGCGGCCGGCCGCGACGAATCCGATTTCCCCGGTGCTATCGGCCGCGAATAGGTTTTGCAGCGGCGCATCAAAATATGTGGCTGCCTCTCTGAAGGCGATGAGGCTGTCCGCATGGTTGAGACGGTAGAGACCTTCGACCGTTGTGTCGTCTGGATCGAATATTGTTGCGGCCAGGGCGATGGCTTTCTTCGGGGAGCCGATGGACTTAAGCCGCGGCATGACATCGGAGAGGATGGGGCCGTGACGGCTTTCCCGGATGGTAATGGTCACAGGTTCATCATTTTTGACGGCGATGGTCTCGGTCCGGGTTTTAAATTTTTCTGGACTTGTTGGTGTCAGGTAGTGGGTCGGGTCGGCGTCTACGACAGTCTCGATGAACAGATCGGTGGTATCCGCGCCAGCGGATGTGATGCCCCAAGCTACGTCGCCATTTTGACCCAGGATTACCAACGGAACACCGGGAACAGTGGCGCCGGTCCGGGTCCGCCTATCCACCGTCAAACGGGCCAAGTACCACAGGCCGGGTGACGCGAAGGCTAGGTGAGGATCGTTGGCGAGGATCGGTTTGCCGCTCGATGTCCGCGTGCCCGACACGATCCAGGCGTTCGACGAGCTGTCGGCCTTCAGCTGTGCTGGTACTTGCCGCGCCAACTCGTTCAGTTGAAGATCGTCGAACCAAGTGAGTTGGTCTGCTTCTTCCAGTGATATCTGTGGAAACAAACGGCGGAGGCCTTCCGCGCCGACTTTTTTAATCAAGTTTGCGCGCAGCAGGTCGCCTCGCCATCCAGTCGACAACCGCATGCCAATTAGCTTCGCCCAAACCAAGGAATCTGCGGGCTTCCAGGCTTCTGGTTCAAACCCCAGAAGCATAAACTCCAACGGCCAGGCGCCGCGATGGTTTTCTATATAGGCGTTGACGCCATCCACATAGGCATCGAGAACCCGCTTTGCGCCGCCTGTCAGTTGCTCTGCCTGTTGTTCCGCCAATCGGTAAAGACCGAGCGTGCGTAAAAACCGGTCGGTCTCCACGGTCTCGCGGCCGATGATTTCCGACAACCGGCCAGCGCCGATGCGGCGTGTAAACTCCATCTGCCAAAGGCGGTCTTGTGCGTGGACGAACCCAAGTGCAAACGAGCTATCTGTCTCCGTCGCCGCGAAGATGTGCGGGATGCCGTTTTCGTCTCGTAATATATCGACATCACGATGAAGGCCTGCCAGTTCGATCATGCCATTGGTCTGTGGCAGTGATGTGCGAAGCCAAAGATACCCGCCGCCTGCCGCCAACGCGGCAGTGAACAGGAAGGCGAGAACGCCGTTGCGGAGGATACGTATCATGCGTCGAAAGCTTAGGGAGGTGTGAGGGATACGAAAAGCAGTTCTATCGCCCTTGCGGGGGAGTGGTTTCTAAATCTACAAAGTCGGATAGAGAAACCGTTTAATAAGTGAGGGAGCCGGGGATGATCACCTATTTGAAACAGGGCAAGAGCGATGCCGATGTCGCGGAAGCCGACGCCAAGGTGCGGGGGATCGTTGAGGGTATCCTGTCCGATATCGAACAACGCGGCGACGCCGCCGTGCGTGAGTTGTCGGAGAAATTCGACGGCTATACCCCGGCAAAGCTTCGTTTGAGCGAAGACGAAATTCGGACCGCCATAGCGAAAGTCCCGCAGAGCGATATCGAGGATATCGAATTTGCGCAGAAGCAAATTCGGAATTTCGCCGAGAAGCAAAAGGAATGCTTGCAGGACTTGGAAGTGGAGACGATGCCCGGCGTCATCCTTGGACATCGCAACATCCCGGTGAACTCGGTCGGCTGTTATGTGCCGGGCGGCAAGTATCCGATGGTGGCCTCCGCGCATATGAGCGTGCTCACCGCATCGGTCGCGGGCGTAAAACGCATCGTCGCCTCCGCACCGCCGCAGGATGGGGAGCCGCATCCGGCAATTGTTGCGGCCATGCATATGGGTGGGGCCGACGAAATTTTGGTCCTCGGCGGTGTTCAGGCAGTGGGTGCCATGGCCATCGGCACTCAATCACTGCCCGGCGTGGATATGCTGGTCGGGCCCGGCAATATGTTCGTCGCGGAAGCAAAGCGGCAATTGTTTGGCCGTGTCGGGATCGACCTCTTCGCGGGACCGACGGAGACCCTGATCATTGCCGATGAAAGCGTGGACGCGGAGCTGTGCGCCGTCGATCTGTTGGGCCAGGCGGAGCACGGACCGACGTCACCCGCCGCTTTGCTGACCACTTCGCGCAAACTGGCGGAAGAGACAATGGCGGAAGTGGAGCGCCAGCTCGCCATCTTGCCGACGGCGGAAATCGCGCGTGAATCTTGGGACGAATACGGCTCCGTCATCTTGTGCGAGACTATCGATGAGATGGTGGAAGTCGCCGACCAACTCGCCTATGAGCATGTCCAGGTGATGACCGAGGATCCGGATTACTTTGCTGACAACATGACCAATTACGGAGCGTTGTTCTTGGGACCCCGCACCAATGTCTCCTACGGTGACAAGACCATCGGAACCAACCACACGCTACCGACCAAGCAAGCGGCGCGTTATACAGGCGGGCTTTGGGTCGGCAAATTCATGAAGACCTGCACCTATCAGAAGGTACTGACGGACGAGGCCTCGGCGATGGTTGGGGAGTACTGCTCCCGCCTCTGCGCGCTTGAGGGATTCGCCGGACATGGCGAACAGGCCAATATTAGAGTGAGACGCTATGGTGGTCGCAATGTGGAACCCTACGGCTTTGCGGAGAAACTCTAACGGAGTGGCATGATGCAGGGTCAGGTCGAAGTTACGCCCATTGCGGGTGCCTGCGGCGCGGTCGTCTCCGGCGTCGATCTCTCGCAACCGTTGGGCAACGAAACATTCGCGGCGGTGCATCAGGCCTTCCTCGACCACCAGGTGATCTTCTTTCGCGATCAAGACCTGACGCCCGAACAGCAAATCGGTTTCAGCCGCCGCTTCGGTGAATTGCGGATCAGCGAGCAATACGAGGCGTTGGAAGGTTATCCCGAGATCATCGAGATCGTGAAGGAGCCCGACAGCACCGGCATCGTCGGTAACCTCTGGCACAGCGACGAGAGTTTCCTTCCGCAACCGGCGTTGGGCTCGTTGCTCTACATGCACGAGAACCCGGAGGTCGGCGGAGACACGATGTTCGCGAACCAATATCTCGCCTATGATGCCCTGTCCGATGGCATGAAAGAGTTTCTGTCCGGCCTGCGCGCCGTGCATTCCGATGCCAGTCTTGGGTCTCGCAATAAGGGAAGAGCGCTGAAGGTGAAGGCGGGCGCTGAAGGTCGCCCGTCATACGAGGCGACGCATCCTGTCATTCGTACTCACCCGGAGACCGGCCGCAAGAGTATTTTCGTGCATAAACCCTATACGATCCGGTTCGAGAACATGACCGTGGCGGAGAGCAAACCGCTCCTCGATTTCCTCTACGCTCATTCCGCCCGCCCGGAATTCACCTGTCGTTTCCGTTGGGAGAAAGGCGCGCTTGCCTTTTGGGACAACCGTTGTCTTCAACATTATGCGTTGAATGACTATTCGGGCGTGCGTCGCTACGCGCACCGGGTGACGGTGGTCGGAGATACGCCGAAATAGAGGGCCGCTGGTCAAATCTGCCGGCACGCAACATATCTACACCCAACGAATAACCTCGGGAGAAGTTTCCATGGCTGAGATGAAAGTCGCCGTCCTCGACGACTATATGAAAATCGCGGGCGAACTCGCGGATTGGAAATCGTTGCCGGGAGACATTCAGACGGATTTTTTCTATGAGAAACTCCCGGAAGGAAACGATGCGCGGGCGGAGGCCTTAGCCGATTACGATGTCTTGGTCGTCACGCGGGAACGCACGCCGCTGCCGAAGGAGCTTCTAGAGCGCTTGCCGAAGTTGAAATTCATCGCGTCTCCGGAAATGCATAACCGGGTCATCGATTTCGATTATTGCCGCGAGAAAGGCATCCCCGTTTGCGGCACCACGCCGCGTCCGTCACCGACTTTCGAGCTGACCTGGGCGTTGATCCTGGCGCTCGCGAAGAACGTCACCATTGACGACCAGGCAATGCGCACGGGGCAATGGCAGACCGTCGTCGGCACCGAGATCCGTAACAAGACGCTCGGCGTGATCGGCCTGGGTCGCATCGGCTCGGAAGTCGCCAAGGTGGGCAACGCCTTCGGCATGAACGTCATTGCCTGGAGCGAAAACTTGACCGCCAAACGGGCAAAGGAATGCGGCACCGCGCTGGTCTCCAAGGATGATCTTTTCCGTCAATCCGACTACGTCGTCGTTATGGTCATCCAGAGTGATCGGACCATCGGCCTGGTTGGCGCGCGTGAGATCGGCTTGATGAAATCGGATGCCTACCTGATCAACCCGGCGCGCGGTCCGATCGTCGATGAGGCGGCGCTGGTCGACGCGTTGAAGAATAACAAAATTGCGGGCGCGGGCCTCGACGTCTACGACGAAGAACCGCTGCCGGTCGATCACCCGTTTCGCGGCTTGCCTAACACCGTGCTGATGCCGCACGTCGCCGGATTTACCCGCGAGCATTACGCCCATTGGTACAATGGTATGATGGAAGACGTGCGTGCCTGGCTCGGCGGTGAGATCATCAACGAGATCCACGGCAGCGGGATCGTCGCGGCGCGGGTGTGATCGCCTATTTCAGGCCTAAATATTGATTGGAGCAGATGGATGAAAAGAAGCTGATTTGTAGCCGTAATTGTCGGATTGACCTTGTCGAGCGGCGTAGCGGCTAGTGAAGGGCAAAGACGAACAGGCGCCGAAATCAAGGCCTTGGTTTACGGCAATGTTATGGCTTTTGAGACTGATGGTTGGAAAACAGGCAGCGTCGGATACGCAAAAGACGGCAGCACCGATGCCAAGCTGGATAGCGACGGGGGCGATACCGGGAAATGGGTCATCAAGGATAACTCCCTTTGTATGTCTTGGTCAAAATGGCGCGTTGGGAAAGAGCATTGCGTCAAGTATACGAAGCTCGGAGATGGTAAACTACGATATGAGCCAGTCAGTGGTAGTGGCGATGGCGGCACGGCCTTGAAAAAATGGAACTCTCATTTGAGTTATAGAAGAGAGGCTTGCCACGCAGGGTGGCCTAAAGCGCAAGACTCCGCTGGCGATTACCGCTGTGCAGACTATCATGGTTCGATCATAAAAATTAGATTGTAAGCGGAGCGAAGTCATGCCGGATACGGGACCGAACGCAGGAAAGAAAGCGGATCGATACAGGCTGCCGGATTCCGACTATGTGGGCGAGGGATGGACGCCGGTCCAACCGGGCTCGGACCCGGTCCTTTACGGTCACGTAGACCTCACGCCGAAAGGTAAGTTCGAGGTTCGCAGCTACCAGACCTTCACGCTCACATACACGGTCGGGCGTTTCGGGCTCGATGACACTGGTGCTATCCGCGTCATCTTTCGCGCCATGGGCGATACCGGCACGTTGCAGACGGATGATCCGAAGGCGGACAACTACGTCTCTGCCAGAGCTAGCAACAACGCCACACTCTCTGTCGATTACGCGCGGCGCGGCAAGTCTGCGCGACCCCGCTGGAAGTCACTCACCGTCAATGTTACCGGCGGCTACATGCGCGAAGGCGATACCATCACTCTCGTCTTTGGCGACACGTCGCACGGCTCGAACGGTCTCAAGCTGCAGACCATGGTGGAGACGGATTTTGAGTTCAAGTTCCTCGCTGATGTCTGTGCCACCGGCCATTTTGTGCCGATCCCGAACACACCGACCATCGATATCGTGCCGGGCCGACCCGATGTGTGGCGAGCCGTACTGTCTAGCCTGCGCCGTCCGGGAGAGAGTTTTCATTTCGGCCTCAAAGCGGAAGACAGCTGGGGCAATCCGACCGAGCATGCCGAAGGCAGTTTCACGTTCGAGACCACTCTCCTGGTCAACAACCTGCCCGCGACCTACAACTATCCGCTCGGCGAACGGGCGGTCCTGTTCGAGGGGCTGAGCTGTGACCAGCCGGGCGAGTTGCGAATCACAGTTAAGGACGCGGCGAGCGGCGACGTGGTGGCGGAATCCCACCCAATGCAAATTCGCGACGGCGATTACGGTGCCTATTGGGGTGACCTTCATGGGCAGAGCGGAGAGTCCATCGGTATCGGCACCTCGCACAGCTATTTCGAGTTCGCTCGCAACAAAGCATTCCTCGACCTCACCAGCCACCAAGCCAATGACTTTCAGGTCAACAACAAGTTCTGGGCCTATCTGAACGAGCTGGCGGCGGAGTTCTTGGACGAGGGCCGGTTCGTGACCTTCCCTGGCTACGAGTGGTCCGGCAATACAGCGGTCGGCGGCGACCGAAACGTCTATTTCCGCACAGAGGGACGACAGATACGCCGCTCATCCCATGCGCTCCTGCCGGAGCGCCATGATCTCGATACCGACGCGCCGAACGTCAACTTGCTGTTCGAAGCGCTGAAGAACGAGGACTGCGTGGTTTACGCCCATGTCGGCGGGCGCTATGCGGACATCAAATACGGCCACGATCCGAAGCTCGAACGTTCCATGGAAATCCACTCCGCCTGGGGCACGTTCGAATGGCTGCTGACAGACGGCTTCCCGCTCGGCCACAGAAGCGGTGTCGTTTGCAACAGCGACGGCCACAAGGGCCGCCCGGGCGCGAGCTATCCCGGTGCCTCCATGTTCGGCGCCTATGGTGGGCTCACCTGTTTCTACGCCAAGGAGCTGACCCGCGACGGTATTTTCGAGTGTCTGCGGAAGCGCCATCACTATGGCACCACCGGCACCCGCCTGCATCTCGATGTGCGGGCCACCTTGGCAGGCGGCGGCCAGCTCTTCGACGAGGACCCGAAAGCCTTCCCGGAGACCGGCTCGCAATTGGTCAACGAAGTGATGATGGGGGACATCGTCCAGACCAGCGATGACAGCGTAACTCTGAAGGTCGAAGTCTCGGCTCAGAACCCGATTGAGCGGATCGAAATCCGCAACGGTATGGAAACCCTCAAGACCGTGCGCGGGTTCGAAGAAAGCGATCTCGGTGAGCGTATCCGCGTCGTCTGGAGTGGGGCCGAGTACCGCGGCCGGGGGCGCGAGACCAACTGGAAGGGGCGGGTCGGTTTCGGCGGAGCGCAAATCCAGCGGATGGAGAAAATCAACGCCTGGAACCATGAGCGCAAGCTGGAGCAGTACAACGGTGACACGGTCGTCTTCGACGCCATCACCACCGGTAATTTCGGCGGCTTCGATGCCTGGCTGGAGAAGAGCGATGGCGCCACCATCGACGTCTCCACCAATCTCGGTGTGATGACGGTCCCGCTCTCCGATATCGGCATGGAGGACGTGACCATGGACGCGGGTGGCCTGGAGCGAAAAATCCGTGTCTTCCGCCTGCCGGAAGAAAACCCGCACCGCACGATCACCACCGAGTTGGAAATCCCACTAAATGCCACGGGCGATAACCCGCTTTGGGTATGCGTGACCACGGAGGACGGCTTCCAAGCTTGGAGCAGCCCGATTTACGCGTTCAAGTAGGGAATCTTATTCCGGACGCCCGCAGAGCGAGCCGGGACACGAGCAGTGCCGCAGTTCGTCATTCAGAGCTTGTTGAAGGATGAGCCCTCGTGCGGGGGCGCAATATTAAAAATCGCGGAACAAACCCATGCACAGTATTACAATACCGCTCTTTCGGTCGTCAGTGGGCGGCTGGGTTTGTCGAACCGCACGTAGATAGCTTCACCTGTCAAAGAACAAGGGGCATCTATATCACAATATAGACAAAATGTCTCGGAGTGTTTGCAGATGGTCCGCTTGAAGAAAATATCGCCTTCTCTCCCGGTTTGACCTGGCTATCTTGTTACTGGAATCCGCGCGATCACATGACCGATTGAGGAGAGCCCAAAGTGCCGTTTTTTGAACGCGACGACACCCGCATCTATTACGAAATCCACGGCGGCGGACCTCCGGTCTTGGCACTGGCGCCGGGCGGTCTGCAATCCTCCATCCCAATTTGGGGCGGTGTCTCCTACAACGCCGTCGAGCGGTTGGCGTCGAACTACCAGGTCATCGTCATGGATCAGCGCAATGCGGGGCAATCGACAGCACCGATCACGGGTGGGGACGGCTGGCGGGACTATACCGCCGACCAGATTGCCTTGCTCGACCATCTCGGCGTTGAGCGGTTCCATGCGGCCGGGATGTGTATCGGCGGGTCGTTCATCATGGGATTGGCCGAGGCCGTACCCGAGCGCCTCGCCTCCGCCGTAATGCTGCAAACAATCGGCTATGACGACAACCGCGAGACGTTTTTCGAACTGTTCGACTCCTGGTCGGCGGGCGTGAAACCGGCGCATCCGTCCGTCGGTGAAGACGAATGGGCCAAGTTCCGCTCGACCATGTTCGGCGGGGATTTTCTGTTCAACGTGTCCGAGGACGTTGTTGCCAGGTGCCAAATCCCCCTTTTGGTGCTGATGGGCGAGGACGTCTATCACCCCGAAGCGACGTCGCGCAGAGTGGCGGAACTCGCCCCGCATGCGACGCTGATTGAGCGTTGGAAGGAGGGCGCGGATGCGATGGCCGCCAGTGCGGCAATCGACGCATTTCTTGCGGCACATAGCTAGATGAGATTCGTGCGGCGAAGTTGCAAATTGGAATTCGCACCTTCGCAGAAGCAACTGAAATAGGTCCTACAAATTCGAAATAGATGAATGATTGTGATTACGGGTCTATGTTTACGTCACGGATCAAATCCCGAATTCCCATGACATAGAATACAGCAGCACCGCGGCTAAGTATCTATTCGACGTGTTTGTCTTTAAAGTCGACATTGAGAGACTGTTTCGCATCTTTCACCCACAGCACCGCATGATCTAATTCCATAATCTTGCACCCTTTCGGATGAATGCGGTCTAACGACCCCCATAGAAAATCGCTTTAGCTTTTTAACCGCTCCCCCGTCTCCGCATCCGCTTGCAACGTGCGCGCGTAGGACGGCAGCGCTGTCACCTTGTCGAAATATGCTTGCACGTTCGCGGGCAAATCCTCGGTCACCATGCGGCGGTAGCCGCGCATGGCGTAGCAGATACTCAAATCGGCAGCGCTCATGGTGTCGCCCAGCAGATACGTTCGATCTGATACCGCCGCGTCGAGGGCTTCGACGCAGGAAGTCGCACGACCCTTCATTTCCGCCACCACGGCGTCCAGCTCCGGATTGAAGTTGCGACGGTGGTTAACGATCTCGCCGAGCGGGCGCGCGAAGGTCGCTTCCGCGAACCAACACCATTGCAGATAATGCGCGTAGGTCGGGTCGTCCGTGGTCGGTTGCATTCGTCCATCGCCATAGCGGTCCAGGATGTATTGCATCATGGCGCAGGACTCGAACATGGTCATGTCGCCGTCGGTCATGACCGGCACCTTGCCGACCGGGTTCAGGGCCCGCCATTCCGACGTGGCGCGGTATTCGGCAGCAAAGTTCACCGGCACGATCTCATACGGGACGGAAAGTTCCTCGCACATCCAGATGGCGCGAAATCCGCGGGTGCCGGGGGAGTGATAAATTTTCAGCATGATGGGGTCCTGACCTCTGAATGTGCGTGACGGTGAAGACAGTAATGTTACGCCGCCCAACGGAGAAATAAATATATCGAGGTTTCTTAACGCGAGACCGCACATAGATTTGCTTCTAAGAAACTAACCCCAGGCTTAAACCTAAAGGAACGACACGATGGATATGGTCCGCCTCGACCCACCCGCAGAATTGACGATGCCGATCGGCGAAGCGATGTTCAGCCAGCGCGCCACGCGCCGGCTCGATCCCGATCGCCCGATCACCGACGCCCAGTTGAAGATCATCCTCGACGCGGCCTCGAAGGCGCCGAACGGCGGTAACGTGCAGCCCGCGCGCTATCTGGTGATCCGCGACCGCGAGGCCATCCAAAAATTCGGCAAGCTGTATCACGAGGCCTGGTGGGCGAAGCGCCGGGATGCCTATGGCTGGAAGGGCAAGGAAGACATTCCCGAGGGCTCGCAGTATCACTTGGCGGCATTGCTCGCGGACGAGATGGTGAATGCCCCCGCCGTGATCCTCGCTTATTCATCGGCCTCCGGCGTTGCCGCGGCCTCGACCTTCCCCGGCGTCCAGAACTTGCTGCTATCGGCCCGGGCACTCGGCATCGGCAGCGTGCTGACGACGCTGCACCCGGAAGTCATGGAGCGCGTCCATGCGATGTTCGGTATCCCGGACGACATGGAGTTTCATTGCTGCATTCCGCTCGGATATCCGCGCGGCAAGTTTGGCCCGACCAGCCGGATGTCGACCGGTGAGACGACCTATTGGGACCAATGGGGCGAGGCGCCGCCCTGGAAGTAGGGGCACGGAATGACAGTTAAAGGCTGGCCGTAAATAGGGGCTCACCGAGAAGTGCTTCGTCGATGTCGATGCCGAGGCCGGGCCCGGTTGGTGCGCTTCCGAAGCCATTTCGGCTGCGCGGTTGGTGGCCGGCGATATGCTCATTGTTCCAATCGTTCATAAAGGAGACGCTCAAGAGCGCTCGTGCCTTCGTCGACGCTGCGACATGGGCGGAGGTGGCGGAGACGATATCGCCGCCCCAAGTGTCCTCGACGGTGACTTGTAGACCCAGCTCTTGGCCAAGGTCGCGCATCAGCTTTGCTTTCGTGAGGCCACCGACCTTGGAAACCTTCAGGTTAAAGCCGCCCGCACCACCCTCGCGTACCGCGCGTCGAAGCGTTGCGACATCGCTGACGACTTCATCGTAAATCATCGGCAGCGTGGTGTGTTTACGGACCTCAATGCACTCTTCCATGGTGGGGCACGGTTGTTCGAAGTAGAAGCGGGGAAGGTCTTCCATGCCGCGCGCCGCCCGAATGGCGTCGTTGAGCCGCCAACCGCAATTCGCGTCACCAATGATAATGTCTTCGTCGCCGGTGTTCTCGACGATGGTTCGGGCCCGAACGGCATCGAGGGTCGGATCACCGCCGATCTTCAACTGAAACCGGTGGATGCCCTCGGCCCTGCGCGCTTTGACGTAGGCGACCATGTTTTCAGGCGTATCGAGGGGTACGGCGAAATAGAGAGGAAATTCCGTCTGCCGCACACCGCCCAGCATGTCTGAGACGGACGCCCCCCAAGCTTTACCCGTGAGGTCCCAACACGCGACATCGATCGGACTCTTGGCATAGGCGTAGCCCATCAATGTCGCGTCCATGGCATCGTTGACCGCGGCAAGGTTGGTCGGATCAACGCCGATCAGGGCAGGGGCTAAAAGTTCTAGCGCAGCGCGGGCACCGCCCGCATGTGCAGGCAGATATGTGGTGCCGAGCGGGCAGACTTCGCCCCATCCAGTAAGGCCGGTGTCGCTGGAGACTTGCACCAGGGTTGAGGGCAGATGCGTGATCTCGCGCCCACCGGACATAACGTATGTGCCGTGCGCATAAGTGAGGTCAAAGTTGAAGACATCTATTTTTGATATTTTCACGTGCCCCATTCCTTTTTGAGAATATTCAGTTCGCCTTCTAAGCCGCGGCTTCCCGCCGTCCGCGCCCGGCCAGTCTCGGCGCTTCCTGTTTGAAGAGGCGGATCAGCTCATCCATCACCGCGCGAACACTCGGCACGCGTTTTAGATCCCGGTGGACGACCAGATTCAGATCGCTTTCCGCCCCTTGTATCGGCGCGGTCAGGCGCACCAGGTCCGGGTCGGCATCGCCGGCGAAGCAGGGCAGGACGCCGAGGCCGGCACCCATGCAAACAGCGTCATGAATCGCGTGGCCGTTATTCATGCGCACGGCGGGAGCTCGGCCCGCCAGTTTTTCGCGCAGCCATGTCTGTCCTGCGAAATAGACATGGTCGTCGTCAAAGGCGACCCACTCGCACTCCTGGTAGCGCTTGTTGCCGCGCGCCGCTGGGGTCGCTCCCACATAGCCGCGCGATCTGCAGACCGCATAGGACAATTCGCCGAGTTTGAGCGCGATCAGGCCCGGTGTATCCGGCAGGCAAATCTGGAGTAGCAAATCTGCTTCCCGGCGCGACAGGTTGGCGTTGACGTGATTGACCGAAAGTTCGACCTCGATCTCCGGCAGGCGGGATCGGATTTCCGGCAGATGCATGGTGATGAATTGGGATGGCACTTCGAAGGCGGAGTGGCGCACGGTACCGCTGACCGCGTCCGCCAGGGTCGCTTGGCGTCGCTGCAGCGTGTGCGCGGCCTTCTCCATGTCCTCGGCGATGGGCAGCAATTCCTCGCCTGCCTGGGTTGGCACGAACCCGTCCGGCAATCGGTCGAATAGGCGCGCGCCGAGATCCGCCTCTAATTGTCCGAGTCGGCGTCCGACCGTGGGTTGCGTGACCTTCAAATGTCGCGCGGCAGCAGACAGACTGCCGTCCCGCGCCACCGCGAGGAAGATGCGCATGGCGTCCCAATTGAGTGGTATTGGCAGAATCCCGCAGGAAATTAACCTATACGTATTTGTATAGATGCTATTCAAAATCATGAGGGGCGCAACATTTATCTTTAGGGTATTTCATTGCGCAGCGACGGTGTCTAATAACTGTTATTCCTGTATTTGCGGGAATGACGTATGGGATTGGGACGACAGATATGTATTTCGACTTACGACTCTGGGGCTACACGAAAGGGGTGCGGGGACGCATCTTCGGCGCGGTCGCCGTCGGCATCTTGGCGGTGCTGTTCGGTATCGCGCGGTTAGCGCTACTCGGGTGGCTGATCGCCCGCGTATTTCAGGGCGTACCTCTCGACGAGTTGATCCCCGCCGTCATCGGCGTCGCCGCCGTGATGATTGTGCGCGGCGGGCTCGAATATCTCCGCACCATGATCGCGCACGACACCGCCGCCAAGGTGCAGGTGCATTTGCGCACGGTCATCTTCGACAAGGTGACGGAGCTGGGCCCAGCTCATTTCGGCCTCGAGCGCACTGGCGACGCTATCCTCGCGATGATCGACGGGGTCGAGCAGTTGGAGATTTATTTTGGCCAGTACCTGCCGCAACTCATC
>CAJWTF010000091.1 GCA_913046825.1 uncultured Rickettsiales bacterium
CGGGCCCGGATATCGGTGGTATTTTGATGAAAGCCAGTTATTTGAAGGAAGACTCGGATATCGAAGGTGGGTTCGCTGGTGTTTTTGGGCAAATCGCCCAACAATACTTCCAAAAATACGGTGATCAGAGCGATGCTTTGGCGCGGATTGCCGCCAAGAACCACAAGAACGGCGTATCGAACCCCATGGCGCAGCTACGGAAAGATTTCGGCTATGAGTTCTGCCGGGAGGTGTCCGATAAGAACCCAATTGTCGCGGGACCGTTGAAGCGGACCGACTGTTCGCTGGTCTCCGACGGTGCGGCCGCTGTCGTTTTGGCGGATATGGAAACCGCGCTGACGATGGAAAAGGCGGTGGTCTTTCGGGCGCGTAGCCACGTGAACGACTATCTGCCGATGGGCCGTCGCGACATGTCGCATCTCGATGGTTGCGCGCAGGCGTGGGCCAACGCGTTGTCCGACGGCAAACTGACCTTGGACGATCTTAGCATGGTCGAAACCCATGATTGCTTTACGATGGCGGAGCTCATGGAATATGAAGCCATGGGACTGACGAAGGTTGGTGAGGGCGCGCGCGCCTTGGAAGAGGGATGGACGGAGAAGGACGGCAAGCTGCCGATCAATCCATCCGGTGGACTGAAGTCGAAGGGCCATCCGATTGGTGCTACCGGTGTCTCGATGCATGTGTTGGCGGCGATGCAGCTACGTGGCGAAGCCGGAGATATGCAGATCGATGGCACCGATCTCGTCGGGACGTTCAACATGGGCGGTGCAGCCGTCGCGAACTATGTCAGTATTTTAGAATCGTTGAAATAAACGCATTTTCTATCCGATTCCCCGCGCGCCCTGGATAGCGGTTGCGCGGGGTTTCTATTTCCGGGGTCTTTGGGACCGGTGTCTATATTTTTTATGGGGGGCAATAATAATGACCGATAATTACAAGGCGCTGGTGTTGAGTGAATCTGACGGAAAGGTCGGCAACGACATTCAAGAGTTGACGAGCAGCGACCTGCCGGATGGCGATGTTCTGGTGCGAGTCGAATATTCCGACGTCAACTACAAAGACGGGATGGTGGTCAACGGGATTGGTGGTTTGGTCCGAAACTACCCGCATGTGCCAGGCATCGATTTCGCTGGTGTGGTTGAGGAATCGTCACATTCGCGCTATTCGACCGGCGACAATGTGGTTTTGACTGGCTGGCGGGTCGGTGAGGTTCATTGGGGCGGATACTCGCAAAAAGCACGAGTGAACGGCGATTGGCTTGTCCCGTTACCCGAGGGGCTTTCCACCAAGCAAGCGATGGCCGTTGGCACTGCGGGCCTGACCTCGATGCTCTGCGTCATGGCGCTCGAAGATCATGGCCTGACGACGTCGGACGGTCCGGTCCTCGTGACTGGCGCCGCAGGCGGGGTCGGCTCCGTCGCGGTATCTATCTTGGCGCGTCTTGGCTATGAAGTTGGGGCCTCTACCGGCCGCGAAGCGCAGCACGAATATCTCAAATCTCTGGGCGCCACGACAATTGTCGCCCGCAGGGACCTATCGGAGCCTAACAAACGTCCATTAGAGAGCGAGACATGGGCGGGTGCGATAGACACTGTCGGATCGACGACTTTGGCGCGTGTATTGGCTCAGGTGAAATACGGCGGCTCGGTCGCGGCTTGTGGTTTGGCGGGCGGTCCAAAATTGGAAGTGACGGTCCTTCCGTTCTTGCTGCGCGGCGTCAATCTGCTGGGTATTGATTCAGTGATGCAGCCATTTGAGAATCGGGTCCGAGTCTGGGATCGGATCGCCAGCGATCTGCCGCACGACAAGCTTGAGGAAATGACCGAGGTGATTGGTCTTTCAGGTGTGGCGGAAGCGGCGTCATCGATCCTCTCCGGCCAAGTGCGTGGACGTCTCGTGGTCGAGCTGTAGGCTTACAGCAGCGACGAAGCGTTATTTGCCGTCCGGTATGGTTGGATATACCCGGGCCCCATAGGCTCCCCGAAATCCGGCGATTTCGCTTTGCGATGGCGTTGCATGGGCGAGGCGTTTGCTGGTGTAGCTGCCGCTCATTTGCTGCGACAGGCGAACTGCGGCCTCGCCTTGTTTGATCAGTGCCGCAATACCGTTTAACACCGGCGTGCCGTCGTTCAACCGATCAATCCCGCTATCTGCAAGCAGGGCCACGACGACACCGCCCGCGGCCAATATAACCTCCGCACCATCGCTGCTCGCGGCGTCACCCGCGGCGGTGAAACGTTGAATCAACTCCGCTCGATTGGCTTCTTCCCGGCAGGCATCTTCAAGGTCGAAAATGCGCGGGAAATCCATTGGAAACATGCCGACGAGCCGGCGTTCGGAGTCGGAATGCCGGATCATATCCGTGAGGCGTGGTTTGTACTTCTCGTTGATTGTAATGAGGCCGAAATTTTCACCCATGGTCCGCATGACTTGCAGCGACGCCTCGCCGAGGCCGAGGACCGGAAAATCTGCAACCTCGCGCGCTTCGAGGAGACCGGGATTGCCGATGTTACCAATCAGAAAAGCATCGAATCCTTCCTCGATGGCACGATGGACGTTTTCTAAAATTTCAACAGATTGCAGAAATGCGAGATAGCGATACTGATCTCCAGTGCCGCCTTGCCGTTCGATGCCGTGAATTTCGACGATCGTATCGGGCTCCTTGGCGCGGTCAATCACGCGGCGCAAGACATCGTTATAGGCGGGAAAGCGCCCGTTGCGGGTGACGCTTTGATACCAGAGTTTCATATTGTCTTACCGATGTTTAGCCATTGAGAACTCGGACCGGATTACCGTCGAGGAAGGCAACGATATCTTCTGCTGCTTGACTATACATATGCGCGATATTGTTTTCGGCGACATAACCCATATGCGGCGTGAGCAGCACGTTATCGAGGGCGCGGAACGGATTGTCTGACGGCAAAGGCTCGGTCTCGTAGACGTCTATTCCCGCGCCCGCGATGCGTTTGTTGCGCAGAGCATCGAGCAAGGCGTCCTCGTCGACGATGGGTCCCCGCGACGTGTTCACTAGATAGGCGCTCGGCTTCATACGCGCGAGATCGTCGGCGCCCACCAGGCCCCGGCTCCGATCGCTTAGGATTAGGTGGATGGAGATGTAATCAGATTGCGCCATCAGTGCGTCTTTCGTGACCCGCTCCACTCCGATTTCGGCGGCTCGCTCCTCGTCTAGGTTTTGGCTCCAGGCGATGACATTCATGCCGAAGGCTTTGCCAACGGTCGCAACGGCGCCGCCGAGTTTGCCGAGACCGAGCACGCCGAGCGTCTTGCCCTGCAGGTCGCCATTTAATCGCGTCTGCCAACCGCCGCTTTTCATGGCGTTGTCATGCGCCGGGATATGGCAGGCGAGACCCAGTATAATGGCCCAGGCGAGTTCTGCCGTTGGTTGCCCGAGACCTCCCGTACCGCAGACTGTAACGCCTTGCGCCTTGGCCGCATCAAGGTCGAATGAAAGGTTGCGCATCCCCGTAGTGATCAAGAGTTTCAGCACCGGTAATTTAGACAATAAACTCGCGGGAAAAGGCGTGCGTTCCCGCATGCCAACAATGATTTCAAAACCGGCAAGTTGCGTCGCAGCATCTACTTCGTCGGTAAAAGCTTTGTCAAACACGGTAAGGTCCGTGCGACCGTCGAGCCCGCCCCAGTCGCCGAGGTCGCGCGCTACATTCAAATAATCGTCTAGGATGGCTACTCGCATCGGTTTGCTACCTGTTGTGTTTGGTGTGTTGATTGGCACTCTATATGCATGGTTTGGCGGGTACACGGATTTTCAGGTGAGAATCCTTCACGAATCTGAGAATGCCTATGCTCCGAAGGAGTTATCCATGCGGCACTTATTTCCTTTCATCCTGTTATTCGGCGCGATATCGCTCGTGAGCGGTTGCGACACTTTGGACATGGTTTTCCAGGATCGCTATTCTGAACATGAGCCAACGGAAACCAAAGTGCTGAAACGTCCGTGGTTTGATCGCGATAGCCCGACGCAGTTGGAGCCAGTCTACTGTTACAAAACACTCGTAGAATTGGAATGCTTCGACAAGGCCCGCGCGGGCGACGAACGACCGGCGGTTTGGACCTACAAGTCTGGCAAAAAGTAACCGGGTTTTATTGGCTACAGACATTTCTAGTCGTCAGTTTCGTAAGTTTAATTTTAGCCAGTGCTGCGGTTGCCAGTGCAGATCAGGCGGCGCCAGGCGATCATCTCTCCTCATATCTTAGTGCCGCTGAAGCGGGCGATAAGAAAGCTCAATGTCTGTTGGGCTTGCGCTACGAGCGCGGTGTTTCGGGTGTGCCGGACTTTAAGGCAGAGGCGCTTTAGTACTCTATACGGCGGCAGAGTAGGCAATGCGGCTCGCTAGCTTTAGGCTCGTCTTGTTCTATCATCACGGCCGCGGATTGACGCAGAATCACGCGGCCGCGGCGCGGTGGTATGCGTCGGCGGCCGTGGCCGGTTTGGCGGAAGCACAGTATAATTTGGGCTACCTCGAAGAGCACAGTCTAGGGGTAATGGAGAATGGAAGTCAGGCTGTAGCCTAGTATCGCGTGGCCGCACTTTAGGGGATTACCGGATCATACAAAAGCTTTGGGATGCTTTTCACCAAGGATGGGCTTGTAGAGCGGAGTGATGCAAAGGCATTATTCTGACTGTCGCTAAGCGAAGATGATGTGCAAGCGCAGAAAATCATTCAAATTTTGCGGAAACGGGGCGGGGATGCGGCGGTGCAGGCGGCGCAAAAAAAAGCGCGACAAATTTAGTGCTCATCAGCGTTAGCGGTATAGTTCTAGAATATGGAAGCGTGCGGTAAGGCTAGATTTGAAGATCTACCGAATTGCCCCGTTGAGATGAATCTGAAACGCCAACACCGCTGGTCTGCTTGAAAGACGACTGATTGGAAAACAGTGTTTGCTGGGCCGCTTGATCGGAACCTGTTGCTTCCGTCGTCTCCGCGGCAAATTCTTGTTCGCTGCGGGCCGATTGAGCTTGGAAGGAATTCTGCGACGATACGCGACCTAGATTAGCTTTCGACAATCTTTCCAGATCGTTGGTTTCCGCTGCACGGACATCGTCACCGGCAATGATCTGGAGCGGACTTCCGGTAAACGGATCAGGACCAAACTTCGCAGTGAAGGCAATTTCTCGCCGAGAACCGGAAGCGGCATTTACCTCACCCGCCGCACGACTCGTGGTTTGCTGCACTGATGCAACATTTGATGCCAAGGCGCCCGGATTTGTGGCTGATGCTACCATAACACCTTAATTATCATCGTTTTTGGACAAAATTTCAACCCCGTGCTCGATCACGTTTTTTGTGACGTGATTTTCAGTACAATATTTAACGGCGGAGATTGCGCCTGGAATTTGGATAATTTCCCGTGGTATTTTTCATGCCACAAAGATTAACATATTGTAACAAATGTGCGATTTGGGCTGCAATATCGGATAATCGCTCTAAGATTACATAACAGAGTTCCGTCGGTTAATAGGCGGAAACGGCGAATGGGAGTATATAGGGATGGTGATGAGCGACATTGAAATTGCCCGCGAAGCAACGATGGAACCGATTGCGGATATCGGGGCGAAGTTGGGTATTCCGGGGGACGCGCTCCTACAATACGGCCCGGACAAGGCGAAAATTTCCTTTGATTATATCAATTCCCTGCGAGACAAGCCGGACGGCAAGTTGGTACTGGTGACCGCGATCACGCCGACCCCGGCGGGCGAAGGCAAAACGACGATGACGGTCGGGCTTGGCGATGGCTTGAACCGGATCGGCAGGAACGCGGCGATATGTTTGCGCGAACCCAGCCTTGGCCCGTGCTTCGGCATGAAGGGCGGTGCGGCGGGTGGCGGTTACGCTCAAGTCGTGCCGATGGAAGATATCAATCTTCATTTCACCGGCGACATGCATGCCATCGGCGTCGCGCATAATCTCCTCTCGGCGATGCTCGACAATCATATTTACTGGGGGAATGGTGAAGAAATCGACGCTCGGCGGGTGCAATGGCGCCGTGTCGTCGATATGAATGATCGGGCTCTACGCGATGTGGTGGCCTCGCTGGGTGGTGTCGCCAACGGCTTCCCACGTCAAACCGGTTTCGATATCACGGTCGCGTCGGAGATCATGGCGATCTTCTGTTTGGCGACTGATTTACAGGACCTGAGCCGACGCCTCGCCAACATCGTGGTAGGCTTCACCCGCGACCGGAAGCCGGTTACCGCGGGCGCTTTGAAGGCAGATGGCTCAATGACGGCGCTTTTGAAGGATGCGTTGGCGCCAAACTTGGTGCAGACGCTAGAGAACAATCCCGCGATCATTCACGGTGGTCCTTTCGCGAATATCGCCCATGGCTGCAATACGGCGGTTGCGACCAAGACGATGCTGAAGATGGCAGATATCGTCGTCACTGAAGCCGGCTTTGGTGCTGATTTGGGTGCGGAGAAGTTCTTCGACATCAAATGCCGCAAGGCGGGGCTGAGGCCGGCTGCGGCAGTAATCGTCGCGACAGTGCGCGCCTTGAAAATGCATGGCGGTGTGGCGCGTGACGATCTCGGTAACGAAAATCTCGATGCTGTTAAAGAGGGGCTCGCCAATCTTGATCAGCATATTGAGAACATCAAGAAGTTCGGCGTGCCGCCGGTCGTCGGCATCAATCGGTTCCACGCGGACACGGATGCGGAATTGGAAATGGTGAAGAAACACTGTGAAGCGCAAGGCGTGCCGGCCTATGTCTGCACGCACTGGGCGGATGGTGGTGCGGGCACGGAAGAGATCGCGCGCAAGGTCGTGGAAGTGCTGGAAAGCGGAGAGGCGGACTTTAAACCGCTCTATCCGGATGAGATGCCACTTCTGGAGAAGATTGAGACCATCGCACGCGAAGTCTATCGGGCCGACGGCGTCTCGGTGGACAGCCGGGTGTTGAACCAGTTGAAAGACTTCGAGGATGCGGGCTTCGGTAATTTCCCGGTCTGCATGGCGAAGACGCAATACAGCTTCTCGTCGGACCCGACCCTACGTGGTGCGCCGCGCGGCTTTACGGTGCCAATCCGGGAAGTTCGGCTCTCAGCGGGCGCGGAATTCATCGTGGCAATCGCCGGTGACATCATGACCATGCCAGGTCTACCGCGGAACCCCGCCGCGCATAATATTTTCGTCAACGACGGCGGTCAGATCGAAGGGCTGTTCTAAGGCCTCGGGCCTTAGCGGATGGTTTGATGGAGAGTGAATAGTGAGTGATGCGTACCCGGTCGAATTGACCGCGCCGGATATTTCCGTCTATCGGAGCGGGAATACCGGACTGGACTATGTCACGACGTTCGATAGTGGGAAGCCGGGACCTCATGTTATGGTCTCGGCGGTCACTCATGGCAACGAGCTCTGCGGTGCGATTACCCTCGATTTTTTGTTTTGCCAAGAGATCAGGCCGAAACAGGGCAAGCTTACCTTCGCGTTCAATAATTATCGCGCTTTTTTGAGCTTCAATCCGGCGCAGCCGTTGCTTTCTCGGTTCGTCGATGAAGACTTCAACCGGTTATGGTCGCCGGAAGTATTGGACGGACCGCGCACTAGTGCCGAGTTAGAGCGCGCGCGCGAGTTGCGCCCATTCGTAGATGGGGTGGATTTTCTGCTCGATATCCATTCCATGCAGACCAGCGTTGCGCCGTTGGTGTTGTCAGGACCGCTTCCCAAGGGCCGGAAATTGGCGGGAGCGCTCGGTGTGCCGGTCTATGTGGTCTCCGATGAAGGGCACGCAGCGGGCCGACGCCTGCGCGATTATGGCGATTTTGGTGTTCCGTCGAGCAAGAAGAATGCGTTGCTTGTCGAATGCGGACAGCATTGGGAGAAAGCCAGCGCCGATGTCTCGCTACAGACCGCGTTGCGGTTCCTACTGGCGTGCGATACCGTCGAGCCGGAGAGCGTCGAAGCGCATCTGGCACCAGTCGAAGGCGCTCAGAAATTCGTAGAAGTGACAGATGTTGTGACGATCAAAACCAACGCCTTTAAGTTTGTGGAGCCCTATCGGGGGTTGGAGGTCATTCCGGAAGCTGGAACGTTGTTGGCCCGGGACGGCGGGGAGGATGTTCGAACCCCGCATGACAATTGCATCCTGATCATGCCGTCGCGGCGTCTATTTCCCGGCCAAACAGCGGTGCGTTTGGGACGGTTTCTAGAAACTTAGCGCCAAACCGTAGTAATAAGCGCCTATCGTTCCGATATATTTTAGTATCGAAATTGACCGCGACGGTGAAGGGATGGCAAAAGATTTCCCGGATCGATCTGTTTAACAGTCGAACAGGAGTAAGAGTTATGCCGTTCTACTTCGACGGGCTATCTATCTTTGTAATCGTCTTTGTGATCCTCGTCCTTCTCATGATCTTCATGGGCGTCAAACAAGTGCCGCAAGGGACTGAAATCGCAATCGAGCGCTTTGGTCGGTACACGAAAACGCTGTACCCGGGTTTGAATCTTATCCTGCCCTTTGTCGATCGGGTCGGCGCTAAAATGAATATGCGAGAAATGGTCCTCGACGTCCCGAGCCAGGAGGTCATTTCCAAGGACAACGCCATGGTGACAGCAGACGGCGTTGTCTTTTTTCAGGTGATCGATACCGCCAAGGCGGCGTACGAAGTGAACGACCTGGAGCGCGCGATCCTCAATCTGACAATGACCAATATTCGGACTGTGATGGGCTCAATGGATCTGGATATGCTTTTGTCCGAGCGCGACACAATCAACGCGAACCTTCTGAATGTCGTCGATGAAGCAACCAATCCCTGGGGCGTGAAGGTCACGCGTATCGAGATCAAGGATATCGCACCGCCTCTGGATCTGGTTGAAGCAATGGGGCGGCAGATGAAGGCGGAACGAGAGAAACGCGCCAGCATTCTGGAAGCAGAGGGCGCGCGGCAGTCCGAAATTCTGCGGGCGGAAGGAATGAAGCAAGCGGCCATCTTGGAGTCTGAGGGCCGGAAGGAAGCGGCATTCCGGGACGCGGAAGCCCGAGAGCGCGAAGCGGAAGCCGAAGGAAAGGCCACCGCGATGGTATCGGAAGCGATCGCACGTGGCGACATACAGGCGATTAATTATTTCGTCGCGCAAAAGTATATCGAGGCCTTGGCTCAGTTTGCGAATTCGCCGAATGAAAAATTGTTCTTCATGCCGGTTGAGGCAACAGGCGTGATTGGCGCAATTGGGGGCATTGCCGAAATCGCGAAGCAATCTTTTGGCGATTCTGGCGGCAGGCAAGGCGATTCTGGGTCGACGGGTGGAAATAGCGGCCCCTGGGAGACATCGTAATCGCCATGGCTGACATGTCCCAATTCTTACAAGAACTGCGATTCTGGCATTGGTTTATTCTGGGTGTATTACTGCTCGGGCTTGAGATTGTCCTGCCGGGAACCTTCTTTCTGTGGATGGGCGTATCCGCGGGTATCGTCGGTGGAATACTTCTCGTTGTTCCGGATTTCGATTGGCAGAATCAGGTTTTGGTATTCGGAGTTTTCTCGGTTGTGGCTTTAGTTGCCTGGCGGTTCTGGCTCAAGAGACATCCGGTTGAAACAGCTGATCCAACGCTGAACGTCAGGGGTGCCCAGTATATTGGACGCGTCCTCGTCCTGGCGAATCCGATTGTTGATGGCGTTGGAAAAGCCAAAGTAGGCGATAGCCTTTGGCGCGTCTCAACCAATGACGAGGTCAATATGCCCGAAGGTGCCCGTGTTCTAGTAACGGGCGTGGAGGGGGCAACGCTGGTCGTAGAGAAGCCGGAAGAATAGGTGAAATTACTTAATTAACGTCTCGAAAACAAGATATACATTATAAAATATTGTGAATATTAGCATTACTGTAATTATGACATTAAGTAATGAAGTTAAGTGATTTATTTACGTTTAAAGTGTTTTAATAATACTCCAAATTTTTTCGATCCAAACTAAATGTTCGGGTTTCATTAGGCAGGACCGTAAACATGTCACGCTCGGTCGGTCGAAGGTGACATCTTGCCAGTGTGGTTGCAGTAGGCTCTGCGGCAAATCGACGAGGGCGAGATGCAGGTCGCGTTTGGCTGCGTCCTTGAACATTTTTTGCGAGCGTTCGGATATCTCGCTGGCGGTTTCGCCGAGTGGTGCCCACAAAACGATATCCAGCTCCGGTGGAATGATCGTGAGGAAGTGGTCGTCAGCCTTCAGGTTGTCAAATAAGGTCGTGGCGGCGGATCGGCATTTCTCTAGATTGCCTGCGAAAATACCACCCTTTGCCAACGGCAGTGCTTGTTGCGTCGTCCATAAGGCGACGGCTGCCGCCCCGGCGCGCGAACATTCCAAACTGATTTCGCCGAGATGGAGCTCGGTCGACGTGAAATAGGTATAGGGCGACTCATGTTTGTAGTGCGCGCCGACTGTTGGGTCGCGAAACAGGATGCAGCCACAACCGTATGGCTGCAGGCCATGCTTATGCGGATCGATGACGATGGAATCCGCATCGCCGATCTGCGCAAAGACGTCACGGGTACGGGGCGGTAGATTATCCGCAAGGATGAAATATCCGCCATAGGCGGCGTCCACGTGAACCCGGCAATCGTAGCGCTCCGCTAACGCCAGGATCTCTGGAAGTGGGTCGGTGGTGCCGATACCTGTCGTGCCCATAGTGGCGACGATGGTTCCTACATTGCCAGTATGTAAGGCGGCATCGAGCGCTGGCATATCCATTCGGCCCTCGGCATCGCTGGCAATCGGTGCGAACGGTATCTGTAGAACTTCGCTGATGCGGCCATGGGTATAGTGCGCCTGGTCTGAGGCGACGATTGTCTTGCCTGGCTTGATCAGACCGGCGACCCAGAGCGCTTCCATATTTGCCATGGTGCCGCCGCCGGTGAGATGCCCGAGGTGGGTTTCCCATCCGAACATGCCCGCGATCTCGGCCACGGCTTTGCGTTCCATCGCGGAACTTGCCCGACCGCCATCCATCGCGTGATTGTTCGGGTTGATGAACTGCGCCATCGCATAGGCGAGCCGCGCCACAGGATGCGGCGGCTTGAGCATTTGTCCTGCATAGAGCGGATGCTGATAGGGGTAGTTGTCGCGCATCCGCTCGGCGGCGGCTAGGAGTACTGGACGTAAAGCGTCGAGATCGGCCTCTGCTTCAAATGCGGGAAGTGTGTCGAAACCGTTATCGAGATGCTCCAGAGCCTCGGAGAGAAGCTCCAAGGATTTCCGGTCGAAACTCACCCTGGCGAGACAGCTGAAAGACTGAGCCCGCCGTCGACCACGATGTCCGCGCCGGTAATGTATTTCGCATCGTCGGAGGCCAGGAACAGCGCCGCGTTCGCCACGTCCCAGGCGTCTCCCATATGGCCCATGGGGCATTGGGAATCGCGGAGGCGGATCATCTCGTCCACATCACCGTCGGCGTAAGTTCCGGCAAGGCCGACTTCTACCATCGGCGTCCTCATCAAGCCCGGCAGGATGGCGTTGCAACGGATGTGTTTTGGTGCGTATTGCGCGGCGATGGTCTTCGTCAATTGCAAGATCGCCGCCTTGGTCGTGGCATAGGAGAGATATGCGACGCCCATCCATCGAATGCCGGAGACCGAGGAGATGTTCACGATGGCGCCGCCGCCTTGGGTTTCCATGACTGGGATAGTGTGTTTGCAGGTCAGGAACATGCTTTTGACGTTCACCGCGTTGACCTTATCCCATTCCGCTTCGTCATGCTCCACCGGTCCGCCCATGCCGAGGATGCCGACATTGTTGTGCAGAATGTTGACGGTGCCGTAGGTGTCACAACACGTGTCGACCATGGCTTTGACTTGTTCGCTGTCGGTGACGTTGCATTGGAAGGCAATTGCCTCATTGCCTTCTTGCGTGATAATCCCGGCGGTCTCTTGGGCCGCATCCATATTCATATCCGCGCAGAGCACCTTCGCCCCTTCGCGCGCAAACAGCGCCGCGGTGGCCTTGCCGTTTCCCCAACCGGGCCCGATGGAGCCGGCGCCGGTGACGATAGCGGTTTTACCTGCGAGGCGTCCGGTCATTACCCAGTCTCCTTCGCGTCGCGGTCCCGGAGGTCGGTTTTCAGGACCTTCCCGTAATTATTCTTCGGCAGGCTGTCGACATAGCGGTAATCCTTGGGGCGCTTGAAGCGGGCCACGTGCTCCAGGCAAAGCGCATCCAGTTCTTTTGGCGTGGCTTTCTCCGCGTCTTCTGCGACCACATAGGCGACGACGACTTCGCCCCATTCGGGATCGGGTCTGCCGATGACCGAGACTTCGGCGACGCCGGGATGGCGCAGTAATACCTCCTCGACCTCGCGGGGGTAGATATTGGTGCCACCGCTAATGATCATGTCCTTGGATCGATCTTTCAGGGTCAGGAAACCGTCTTCATCGAAGGTTCCGACATCGCCCGTATGCAGCCAGCCGCCTCGTAGGGCGGCCTCGGTGGCTTCTGGGTTCCGCCAATAGCCCTTCATGACAATATCGCCTTTCACCAGGATTTCGCCGATCTCGCCCGGCGGCAGAGTGACGTCATCCTCGTCGGCGGTTCGCACCAAGAGGCCGCTCATCGAACGCCCGACGGAGCCGAGGCGTTCGAGATAACGCGGATGGTCGCGCATGGCATGGAAGTCCTGGTTCAGCGACGTGATGGTCATCGGCGATTCACCTTGACCGTAGAGCTGGGTGAACTTGTTGCCGAAGCGATCCATCGCTTGCAGGATATCCTCCACATACATTGGACCGCCACCATAGATGACCGCTTTTAAATTAGAGGTGTCGGAATCGGTCGGTGATATCAGCATCCGTTTGACCATGGTGGGTGCCGCAAAGAACGCGAGATTGGGCCATGCCTTGATCAGCTCGAAGATCTCTTGTGGCTCGAAGCCACCGCTCTCCGGGATCACTTGGCAGGAGCCCTTCATAATATGGGCAAGGCCATATAGACCTGCACCGTGGCTGATCGGTGCGGCGTGCAGCATTGCCGACCACGGCGCATAAGGGTCAACATCGGCCAAATAGCACCACGAACAGACCGCGAGGTTTCTGTGCGAGAGCATGGCGCCTTTTGGCCGGCCAGTGGTGCCACTGGTATAGAACAACCAAGCTAGGTCGTCGGCGTCGGTTTCCACCATCTTGATCGGGTCGGCCGCGAGGAGGGCTGTGTGATCCGGGTCGCCGAGGACAATCACCCGCTCTAATCCGTCGATTTCGGTGCCCCGAATTTCGTCGGCGAGATCGGCGGTTGCGATACAGACTTTCGAGCCGCTGTTCTCGATGATGTATTTGAATTCGCTCGGGTGTAGTTTGGCGTTGATCGGCACCGCCGCGAGGCCGCCGTGCCAGGCGCCGAACATGCATTCCATATATTCCGGACAGTTCTTCATCAACAGCGCGACCCGGTCACCTTTGGCCATGCCGATCACGTGGCGCAAACCGCCCGCGATCCGGGAAACCCGGTCCGCCATTTCGGCATAGGTATGGACGACTTTGTCACCATAGGCGGTAGCGGGCTTGTCACCAACTGTGCCGCCGTTTCGCGCCACCCACATTGCAAGATTCACGGTCTCGCTCCCTCGTGCGATTGTTCCCATCTCTGAGCTTGGCGGAGTCTGGCGAAGGGCAACCCCGGGAGCAAACATTTTGACGGTAAATCCGTGACCTTGCGGTGTTCTAGCCTTAGTTTCGGCACTGAATCAACCCAAAGGATAATCCGTGTCCGCTGTACAGAATGCGCCCATCTTTAACGCCCCCGATGCGGTCAAATGGATTGCCGGTGTGACACTACTCGCCCATATCGGGCGGGTGTATCTCTTGTCCGATGAGGGCGCGCTGTCCCTAATGGTCGATATGGCCTTTATTCCAGCCCGCTACTCTGAGGCGACTTTGGCCGCGCATGGCGCGGATTGGTTGCTTTTCTCAACGCCGGTGACGTATTTGTTGGTGCACGGTGATCTCATGCATTTGCTGGTGAACGTCTTAATGTTTCTGGCATTCGGTGCCGCGGTCGGTCGCCGCATGGGAAGCTGGGCGATGCTTCAATTCTATGTGTCTTGCGGACTTGCGGGCGCCTTGGTGTTTTGGTTTTTTAATATTGGATTGATAGCACCTGTCATTGGAGCGTCGGGCGCTGTTGCCGGAATAGTCGGTGCGGTCTGCCGCATGAGTTTCCGGCCTTCCGATCCTTCTAATCCCATGCCTTTCAGTAGCAAAAGTTCAGCGCTTGGATTTGTCGTCGTGTGGATGGTACTGAATTTTGTTTTCGGCATGCTCCCGCCCGAAGCGCTCGGTATGGCGGGTGGGGGTATCGCCTGGGAGACCCATCTCGGTGGGTTTATATTCGGATTTATCGGAATTTCATGGTTTGACGGTCGTGGCTTGCCGCCAAATCGTTTTGAATTTACACCAACGGCACATACATAGCATGTGCAGGCGCTGGATTTGAGGAGGTCGACGCGATGGACACGATGCAGGCTCTTATTTCACGGGTATCCGTACCACCGAAGCTATTGAGCGATCCGGCACCCCACGGCGCTGATTTGGATGAAATCATGGCGGCGGCGATGAGCGCGCCCGATCACGGGAAGCTATCGCCATTCCAGTTCATCACCATTGAGGGTGATGCCCGAGCCAAACTCGGCGATGTTTTCGTTGAGGCGCTGAAGAAGCGCGATCCGTCGGCGGACGAAGCGATGATCGAAAAGGAACGAAATCGCCCAATGCGCTCGCCGCTGATCGTCGTTGCCGTCGCGAAGATCGACGAGGATAACGAGAAGGTGCCCCCGGTCGAGCAGGCCGTCACCACGGGTATTGCGGCCTATAACATGATCGTGGCCGCTCAGGCCAAAGGCTACGGGGGTATCCTGCTGACAGGCAAGAACGCCAAAGATCTTAACGTTAAAGCGGCACTCGGCCTTGAGGAGACGGATGAAATCGTCTCTTTCGTCTATCTCGGCACACCGATCAAGCAAGTCAGCGAAAAACGCCGCCCGGACGCCGCGCAATTCATGTCGGAATGGACGGGATAGCCCTTCTCTGCAGCACGTCTTCTCTCGGCGTGTAGTCCATGTCGACGGCTTCTGCGACGGCTTCTTAGGTAACTTTACCTTCGTGCACATTAATACCTTCGAGAAATCCCGGATCGTTTAAGAGTGCCTTCTTCCAACCCAGTTCAGCGAGCTCCAAAGTATAGGGTAGTGTTGTGTTGTTGAGCGCGAAAGTGGAAGTCTGCACGACCGCGCCCAGCATGTTGGTGACGCAATAAT
>CAJWTF010000092.1 GCA_913046825.1 uncultured Rickettsiales bacterium
TTCTCATAGGAATGAGTCTAGTGGATTTGGAGAGTGAGGGTAGAGACGGGTGGAGTTTAGAGACTTCCTAACTCAACACCCTTTGTATTTCTTACGGACACATTCACGGGCAAGGTCTTGTGCTTTTTTGAGTTGGGATGGGGTCATTCTCCCCACAACCTTTTCTCTATTTTTTGATGCGTACTTACTTTCGCCCGACGATGCAGCAAGGTTCAACCACATATGAGCATAAACATAATCCTGCGGGACCCCTTGTCCTCTTCCGTAAGCATTGCCCAAATTGTATTGAGCATGGGCATCACCTTGTTCCGCAGCAAGTCTGTACCATTCTACCGCAGTCTTATCGTTCTGTGGAACGCCCCATCCGTTGCTGTACATTACACCCAGATTGTACTGAGCAAAGGCATCTTCCTGTTCTGCAGCAAGTCTATACCATTTTACCGCAGTCTTATCGTTCTCTGGAACTCCTCGTCCTTGGTCGTACCTCACACCCAGATTGTACTGGGCAGAGGCAACCCCCTGTTCCGCAGCAAGTTTGTACCACTTCACGGCGGTCTTATAGTCCTGAGGAACACCTTGTCCTATGTCGTACATTATACCCAGATTGTACTGGGCGAGGGCGTGTCCCTGTTCAGCAGCAAGTTTGTATAACTTCACCGCAGTCTTATCATTCTCCGGAACACCTTGTCCGTTGGAGTACATATTACCCAGATTGTTCTGGGCAAAGGCATACCCCTGTTCAGCAGCAAGTCTGTACCACTTCACCGCAGTCTTATAGTCCTGTGGGACACCTTGTCCTCTGGAATACATTTGACCCAGATTGAACTGTGCAGAGATATTCCTCTGTTCGGCATGGGGTTGGAACTCCCGAAGAGCGGTTTTATAGTCACCTTTCTTATAGGAAGCAGAGCATTTATCCGCTATCGGCGAATGAGAATGTTTCGTCCCTGTAAGGCAAAATCCCTTTATTGTTTCAGCACTCGCACTCAATCCCGCACTTCCAAGAAGCACGACAATCGTCAGACAGAGTGTTGCGGTAAGTTTTCTCATAGAAATGAGTTTAGTGGATTTTGAGTGTGTAGGTAGAGAGAGGGGGATTCAATCAATTGACTAAACACTGATACCTAAATGCAGAAACCCACCTGTTCAGTGGGTTTCCATTAGTTTCACAGAGGTGAAATTCGTAGATCTTGTTACGGTTGAAGGTATGCAATTCGTATCACAGAACACCCCCCGTCAAAACTGGAAACCAAAATCTAATCTATAAATGCAATAACGTCTCTTGGAGACATATCGAAGACAGGCACACCCTCACTAAATCTAAAAATATCTTATTTTAACTTTCCATATCGACTTTGAGAATTACTATACTGCATTTATGTCAATTACCATCGATACAGTGCTTAGTGCGATTGCGACAATAGCAATCGTAAGTTTTTGTTTCTGGAAACCTAATTTCCCTCAAAATATATTACCTAAAATTGGTATCCAGAACGTTAAGATAGAAGGTGTTTTCCTTGGGTTTTATTGGATTAGCATACCTGTGATAATTTACTGCCTCATGACGATGATGTGGCAATCATAGTACTCTCGATAAATCTTGCAGCAACATCTTGCATTCTTTGAGAGAGAGAATACGAGTTCAAACACCCTTTATAACCCTCTCAGCACGTCATATAGATGCATTAGAGTTACAATCTCTCAAATGGTGTGGGTCTGCATCTGTAAGACGAAATCAACCTCTCTGCCCTCAATACAATATTTGCACACTGTATCTTTTAAATCTGCGATTTATCAGTATGTTCAACTCGCCGGACAGGTGCCTGAGTGGTTGAAAGGACCGGTCTTGAAAACCGGCATAGGTTTACGCCTATCGTGGGTTCGAATCCCACCCTGTCCGCCAGAATTTACTTCTTATACATTGATTATACGGGAAATTGGTGATGCCAAAATTTGCTAGCAGTGTTCGTTTTCAAGCAAAATCAGGGCAAGAGGATGCCTTTATGGAAGCGAATTTGACGTTTGATATCGCAGACTATGCGGGTTGCCTGTCTCATCAGTGTATCAACGCTGGCGATGGTCGATTTCAATCAGTCGCTGTTTGGGAAAGTGAAGATGCACTCGTCCAGGCAAGACCACTTCTGATTAAGTTCCTTGATACGCTCAGGCCAATGCTAGAAGAGATCTCGCCGGAACTCGGCGTAACCGATCCGATCTCAGGGTATATTATCGAAAATTAAGATTTGTTTTGATCTTACTAGTGACGGTTTTGACGACCTAATTATGACTGTGGACTGACCAACACACTAACCAACAATCCCACTTAATGAAAGTATATCAATATGTTATATACTATTCACAGGTCTTGAAAACTGGAATGCGTGTAAGCGTATCGGGGGTTCGAATCCCCCCTCCTCCGCCATATTTCAGTTTTCGATCGTCCGGAACAGTCCATTCAGATCCTAAAAATATATATAATTTAAGGGGTAGGGTTCGATTCCTTCCCTGACTATCCATTCCTATCGGCGTGCATCTAATTATAATATCTAGCTAGAAAGGATGGTAGATGCCACGGCACGTTCACAGGCTCTAGGTTCCAGGTGTAAAGGCGGCAAACAAGCCAAGCGCTTACGCTGTCGGTGCAGGCCTTTATTTACGAATCAGTAAATGGGGAAAGTCCCGGGTCGATAATTCGAGCGTTAGCACGCACGAACACGTGCATCCCTAATATACCCAGAAGCGCCGGACAACGCATTTTGTCCAGCACCACGTTACCGTATGACTGACAAGGTTTCCCGTTAGCTTCCAATGCCGCGCGAGAAGATCAAGACCGGCCGCCAACTGGTTGTAACGCCTCGGCGGAATGACAGTTATGTAAAACTGGACAAGTCCCGTCAGGTGGGATGATCTCTAATAAGCACCCTGTAACAGTCGGCAGGACAATGCGATAACGTCAGGCTTTTCAGTGCTTATAGTCCTTGGACCTTTAGGCTTTATTGATATTACCCCTTAGGCAGATAGGGAATTGCGCCGGCTAGATCAGTGTCATCAAGGATGTGCAGCCGGGAAATGCTGCCCTCTTGGCGCGCCTTTGCATAGGGTGCGTATTCTTCGGACCCGGCAAAATTTTGAACAGCTTCCATTGACGGAAACTCAATCAGCGCAACCAAGGTCGTGTCGAGGCCCTCGCCTTCCACGGTGGTGATATTGCCAGTGCGCGACAAATATTTTCCACCATGTTTATGGACGATATCATGCACATTGGCGGCGTAATCTGGAACCCACGAATCGTCCGTCACTTTAATGTCTGCTATAACATATACGGTCATAATCATTCTCCCCTGGATGAAATAAGATTTTTTATTAGCTCAGTTTGGCAGGAGTTTTTACTAAAGTCTTGAATTTTTTTGTGCCGATGAACCGTGATAGGACAATTGCAGTTTATATCGCGCGTTTGATCGGAAATGCCGACCATTTGTTTCTGGCTCGAAACGCACATCCTGCGTTACCGCTATCTACTCTCAACGCTGGATTTAGACTCTTGTTGCACGGTTTGTCAGCGGAGCAGCTTCATTATTTTTTACGACTGAGAAAACGAGTATCCAACAACCAAGCTTAATGGGCATGTTAGATTAATTCTACAAGTCGATGCTCACTCCCGTGGCGGGTTAAGCCGCGCCAGCTCCGCCATTAAATCCACGGCGCCGTCTTGCGCTGGGGATACGGTGATGCTGTTGGCGCCGGAATCTTCCCACGCCCGGAAGCGCTGTTTGATGCGGTCGGGTGGGCCCATCAGGCCGCGCGAATCGATCCATTCGTCGGGGACAGTCGCGATCGCTTCTTCCTTGTGCCCGGCAAGGTAGAGCTCCTGAATTCGCTCGGCCTCGTCTCCGTAACCGCGCCTGATGAACATGTCCTTGTGGAAGTTCTTCTCTTTGTGACCCATCCCGCCAATGTAGAGCGCTTCGCGGGGCTTCAGCCGGTCGATTGAGGTTTTCACGTCCTCGTCCACATCGACGAAGACGCGGGCTTGGATATCGAAATTGTGCCAACTCTTACCATTGCCCGCCCGCTTAAAGCCTTCCTCGAGCCACGGCTTATACTCGTCCATTGTGCCCGGCATAAATCCCAAGGGCAGCCAGCCGTCGGCAATCTCTCCCGTGAGGCGCACCGTTGCCTCATTGCCAGAGCCAATGAAGACCGGGATATCCGGGTTCATGTGCAGGATGGATTTCAGCGGTTTGCCGACACCGAGTGCCCCTTCGCCTTCGTATGGTAATTTCAGCTGTTTGCCGTCATGGGTCAGGCCTTCCTCGCGCTTCCAGACCTTGCGCATGATGCTGACGTAATCCTTCAGCCAATAATACGGGCTGCCCCAGGGTTGGCCGTACCAACCCTCAACAATCTGCGGGCCGGAGACGCCGAGGCCTGCGATAAAGCGCCCGCCACCAGCCAACGCATCGACGGTGCCGGCGGACATAGCGGTATTTGCCGGTGTGCGCGCGGAGACCTGAATGATGCCTGTGCCCAGCTTGATCCGCTTGGTGATTGCGGCCAGATACGCCAAAGGCGTGATCGCGTCGGAGCCATAGGCTTCCGCCGTCCATACGCTGTCGTAGCCGAGTTTCTCCGCCCGTATGATGCGGTCGACCGGCAGGTCCATGGTGGCACCGGAATAGCCGATCGAGAGTCCGAGTTTCATGAGGCGTCTCCTGGTTTTCTTTTAAGGAACCCTTCACCCTAACCCTCTCCCACAAGGGGAGAGGGGATTACGGGAAACGTCGAATGCGCTCCTACTCCCCTTGTGGGAGAGGGCCGGGGTGAGGGGGCTTTTTTAGGGGTCGACCTTGGCCGTTGCATAGCCGCTGACCACGGTGGTGCCGTCTTGGTTTGTCGTCTTCACTTCCAAGTCGACAAGCTTGTCGCCGCCTTCCTCGCGGAGTTCCGTCACGGTCGCGGTCGAGGTCAATGTGTCCCCTGGCCAAACTTGGTTGGTGAAACGGACGCCAAATTTAGTTAACCGTCCGTCGCCGACATAGTTGGTCAACATTTTGCCTGTCAGCCCCATGGTCAACATGCCGTGGGCGAAGACGCTCGGATAGCCGGCCACTTCCTTCGTATAAACATCATCGGTGTGCAGCGGGTTATAGTCGCCCGACGCACCCGAATACATAACCAGTTGGGTGCGACTCAGATCGTCGACGACGACTTCTTGATGCTCGTCGCCGGGTTTTAGATTGCTTGCGTTGAGTGCCATTGTTCCCTCCCTTAACTCTGTTCGACCGGCTTCTCGGTCTTCACACCGACCGAGCGCATGGTTAGGACCAGTTCGCCGTCCTGATCGCGAAATTCGTGAACCGTCTCGGTGAATTTCAGAAGACCGGCCCGCTTGCTTTCCTTCTCCCAGGTCTTGCCCGCGTGTTGGGTGACGGTGAGTTGGTCTCCCGGCTTCAGGTGGCGGTGGTATTCATAATGCTGCTCCGCATGCAGCCCCCCCGTTGACGGCGACGGGCCGTCTAATCCTGTGGGGTTCTTACCGGAGCCGAACCATTTCTCGCCAGTCTTCAGGCGCAGGTGATAGTTCGGATCGAATTGCGCCACGGAGCGACCGAAGGTCGGCGGGGCAATGACATTGCCGGTCTCGCTCTTGGCGGCGTAGTCGGCATCTTTATAAATAGGGTTCTCGTCCAGCAGGGAGCGCGCAAACATCATGATATGCGACCCCTCAACGGGCATTTTAATTTCATCGGCCACGGATTTTCTCCTTCATCCTTTGCTCACTCGGCAGGAAGAGAGGATGTGATTCCGATGCGTTCGGTCAAGCGTCGGCGGCGGGAAGATCAGGGCCGCCGATGACGCCTTCTCTGGCGAGGGCGTCGATGGAGACACCGTCGTAGCCGAGGTGTTGCAGTATTTCGCTTGAGTGTTGCCCGAGATGCGGCGCGGTTCCCTTGGGCGATCCGTTCTCGGGTGGCTTAACACCTGCCAGATTTGGGACAGGTGCTGGTGTAATTAGGCCAGGTTGGTCCAGCCAATTCACAGCGTTGTCCGCCTTCGCCTGCGGATGCTCTAGGAACTCGTCATAGTCGTTCAAGATTTCATGAACGATTCTGGCTTCGGTCAGGCGTGCCGACCAATAAGCCGACGGGAGCCCGGACATCGCGTTGTTGATCGCCGGTGTCAGTACATCGGCATGCGCGTGCCGGGTAACGGCGGTCGCGAAGCGGGTGTCGTCCGCCAGGTCCGGCCGTGCGATGGCATCGCAGAAGGGCGCAAACTCAGTGTTGCGCATAACGACCAGAGTGATCCAGCCGTCGCTGGTCGAAAAGACGCCGTGCGGCGAGGCCCCTGGCGTCATCTCACCGCCCTCGAGCGTGTTGGCGATCAGCCTCACGCTTTGCATCGCGAGGCCGGAGCGCATTAGGGAGTTATCAATATAGCAACCCTTCTCCTCGTCGCGTTTGGCGTAAAGCGCTGAAGAGAGTGCCTGGAACGAATAGAGTCCGGTCGCCATGTCGACGGGGATAAACATGATCCGGTGCGGTACGCCATCCTCGCCTATGTTGGAATTCATCATGCCGGTCAACGCCTGGAGTGCCGGGTCGAGGGCAGGGCGTTCCGCCAGCGGTCCCGTTTGCCCAAAACCGGAGACCGAGAGATATATGATTCCTGGGTTCGTGTCCGAGACGGCCTCGTAGCCGAAGCCTAGGCGTGCCGCGACCCCGGGACGAAAACCTTCCATGAAGACATCGGCGGTTTCTGCCACCTTTCTCAAAATGTCTTTGCCCACCTCGCTCTTCAGGTCGAGGGCCAAGCTTCGTTTACCGAGATTGCCGGTGATCGAATAGGCGGTTTGATCGTCGTATATGATGCCCAGTTGGCGTGCCCAATCGCCGCCGATTACGGGTTCGACCTTAATGACGTCCGCACCCTGCTGGGCCAGCATCATGCCGCAATAGGGCCCCGCGATCCCCTGACTGAGATCGAGAACGGTTATTCCGGCGAACGGTGCGTCGTATCCCATGGCAACTTACCTCCGCAAATCGATATGGAGTGGAATTAATGGCGGGCGATGGCTTTTCATTTCGGGATAGGTGAGTAAATTCTTCGACGTTATTGACAAAATGAGAGCCAAAATGCCCGATACCATTGCTATTCCCGCCCCTTTGGAAATCCACAAGGAAACCGTGCGGCCCGAATGGATTGACCATAACGGTCATATGAACGTCGCCTATTACCTGCTGGCCTTCGACGAGGCAGCGGGCGCAATTTCACAGTATATCGGCTATACGAACGAGTACCGGAAAGCGAACAACATCGGCACTTTTGTTGGCGATTATCATATCCATTACGTGCAGGAAGTGATGGAAGGCGACCCGTTGCGTTTCACATATCGCATCGTCGATTGCGACGAGAAACGATTTCATTACTGGCAGGAAATGTATCACGCGGAAAAAGGGTACCTCGCGGCGCAAGCGGAGGCGATTACGCTTCATATAGATATGAAGGTCCGTAAGGTCTCACCGTTCCCACCGGAGATTTACGAGCGAATTCGGGCGATCTACGAGGCGCACAAGCAGTTGCCGCTGCCGGATAATTTGGGTAGGCAGGTCAAGGTGCGGCGGAAGTAAGCGTCCCCGCCCTAGCCGATCTTGTCCCCCAGTCCCATATATTTGTCGACGAATTTCAATACCTCATCACGGCCGCGGTTCGGCAGGCCTATGATGGCGCGGGTGAAACCGGCTTCGCGGAATTTCTTCATTGCGTCACGGTCGCGGGCGCGCTGACAAAATGCGGAGAGTTCGATTTCGTCCGGATTGCGGCCTTCCTCGCTCACGACTTGGCGCATCTTCTCGACCATGGCTTTTGGATCGCGTAGCAGCACATCGATGGGCATCCAGCCGTCGCAATAGCGGGCTACCCGTTTCAACGACATATCCGTGGCACCACCCATATAGACCGGCGGATGAGGGGCTTGCGCCGGTTTTGGGTTGCTGACGATGCGCTCGAAATTCACAAATTCGCCAGCATAACTCGCTTCTTCTTCCGTCCAGATCGCTTTCATGGCCTCTACCCGCTCGCGCAGTAGTTTCCAACGGCGATCGAAGGGGAAGCCATGGTTTTCCATTTCTTCTTTGTTCCAGCCGCCGCCAATGCCGAACAGAAACCGACCATCGGAATAGTGATCGAGGGTGGCGACTTGTTTCGCGAGTGATATCGGATGGTGCTCGACGACCAGGCTGATTCCAGTCCCGAGTTTCAAGTTCTTGGTGACAGCCGCCGCCATGCCCAGGGTCACGAACGGGTCGCTCATGTGGTAATACGGTTTCGGCAGATCGCTGCCGCCGGGGAAAGGGGTCTCGCGGCTCGCCGGAATGTGGGTGTGCTCACCGACCCAGAGCGATTCGAAGCTGCGGGTTTCCAATTCGCGCGCTAGATCGTCCGCGCGAATGCCGTATTCCGTATTGTAACTAAAAAACCCGATATCCATGGTGTGTCCTCCCTGTCCCGACGCGCGGTCGCGCCTAGTTTCTTAATTAGTTCGGCGTCCGGGGTTTGAAGACAACCTTCCGTTATTCCCACGTAGGCGAGAATCCAGAAAGATATCCGGAGCCGACTGGATCCCCGCCTACGCGGGAATGACGGTTCTGTATATGAGGTTAAACATGCCAATCGAAATGCCAGCCATCTCGCTGGCCGCGGTGCCGGGGCGGCGCCATCAGATCATCGAATTCGCTCAGGAAGCGGAAGCGCGCGGGTTTTCTGGCATTTATATGCCATCGCTCGGTGACAACATGGCGTTGGCGACGGCGCTCGCGACGGCCACTAGCAAAATTGAGTTCGGCACGTCGATCTGTCCGATCTATTTTCGCGCGCCGTTAGATCTGGCCCAACACGCGGCCTTCATTCACGAACTCTCTAATGGGCGGTTTAAATTCGGCATCGGTGTGGCGCATGCGCCGTCGCATTCACGCTACGGGGTGACGGTAGGCAAACCACTCTCCGACATACGGGATTTCGTCGCCGAGATTCGAAGTTCGAAGATGATCGGTGAATTACCGCCGGTCGTGCTCGCAACTTTGCGGAAAAAAATGATCGGCCTTTCGACACAGATCGCCGAGGGCCTGGTCTTCGCCAACGGCGCGCGCTCTCACATGGCGATCTCGCTCGCCGAGGTACCGATGGAGAAGCGCAACGACAAGAATTTCTTTATCGGTGACATGATGCCGACCTGTATCTACGAAAACGAGGCGACGGCGGCGGCGGTTAATCGCAAGACGCTGGTGCATTACGCGCAGCTGTTAAACTACCGGAACTACTGGAAAGAGGCAGGCTACGAGGACGAAATGGCCGATGTCGAGAAGGTGATGGCGAATGGGAATGACCCGGAAGAAATTGGCAAATGCCTGAGCGAACGCTGGCTCTCAGACAACACGCTTTATGGGCCGCCCTCGAAGGTACTGAAAGGGCTTGAGGCCTGGTACGACGCGGGAATCAAGACGCCGATCCTGGTGCCGTCCTCAGCGCAAGGCAATCAGTTCAAGGCGATCCAAGAAGTGTTCGAACTCTGTGCGAGGCTAAAATGAAATTCGGTATCAGATATTGCAACACGGCGCGTTATACCAAGGCGGAGAACGCGGTCGAATTGGTGCAGGCGGCGGAAGCGGCGGGCTTCGAATCCGCGTGGACCGTCGACCACGTGGTGGTGCCGGAGGGGTACAAATCGCAATATCCCTACACCGATGACGGCAAGATGGCGGGGGGCAAGAATGATATCCCACTGCCAGACCCCCTCATTTGGATGAGCTATGTCGCAGCGCGAACCGAGAAGATCAATTTCGGCACCGGCATCCTAATCATGCCGCAACGCAACCCGGTGGTAGCCGCCAAACAGGTCGCGACCTTGGATTACATGACCGGTGGCCGGGTGCTGCTGGGTATCGGTGTCGGATGGATGGAAGAGGAATTCGCGGCCATCAACGCGCCGTTTGAGGCGCGGGGCCGGGCTACGGACGAGTATGTTGGCGTGATGCGGGAACTATGGACCTCCGATATGCCGACCTATGACGGCGAGTTCTTCAAGTTCAAGGGTGCCCACATGCAGCCGAAACCGGTCAACGGAACAGTGCCGATCATCGTCGGCGGACATTCCAAGGCGGCGGCCCGGCGGGCGGGACGGCTCGGCGACGGGTTCTTTCCGGCGCGCGGGGTGCCGACGGATCTGTTCGATATAGCCAAACGCACGGCGGAAGAACACGAACGCGATCCGGACGCGATTGAGTTCACTGTCAGCATGCCCGAGCGCATCGAGGATTTGCCGGAATTGGTAAAGGCGGGTGTTGACCGTGTCTTGGTGCCGATCATCAACATGTTCGGCCTCAAGAGCAGCTCTGCGAGCGGCCCGGATGATTTGAGCCGATGGAGCGAGATCATAGATCAATATCGAGACGCATAGGGAAATAGGGAGACACTATGGAATTCGGACTGCGCTACTGTAACACCAATCAATATGTTGACCCGGCGAATGCCGTGGAACTGGCACAGGCAGCGGAGGAAGCCGGATTCGAATCGGTCTGGACCATTGATCATGTCGTGGTGCCCGACGATTATGCTCCCAACTATCCGTATTCCGCCGACGGGCGCATGAGTTCTGGTGTCCCCAGCAATCCGCGCCCGGACGCCATCGTCTGGATGACTTATGTCGCGGCGGCGACCAAGACGCTAAAGCTCGGCACCGGGGTTCTGGTGTTGCCGCAGCGCGGTGTTGTCGTGACGGCGAAGCAAGTGGCGACCCTCGACTATATGTCCGGCGGGCGGGTGCTGTTGGGCGTCGGTGTCGGCTGGATGGCCGAGGAATTCGCGGCTCTTGGTGTTCCGTTCGAGCGGCGTGGCAAGCGGACGGAGGAGTATATTGAAGCGATGCGGGAGCTATGGACCTCCGACCTGCCTGCATACAACGGCGAGTTCGTGAATTTCGAGGGCGTGCATTGCCAGCCGCGTCCGGCGAACAGGACGGTGCCGATCATCATCGGTGGCCACTCCAAGGCAGCGGCTCGGCGTGCTGGGAGGATCGGCGACGGTTTCTTCCCGGCGCGTGAATACGTGGTGGAATTGGTCGACCTGGTCCGCCGCACGGCGGAAGAGGCCGGTCGCGACCCGGACGCGGTCGAGATCGTCACCAACATGCCGGAGGACGAGGATGAGATGGCACTTCTAGCGAGAAGCGGCGTCACCCGCATGATGGTGCCGGTTGCTGGCCTTGCCGGTGTGAAGGATCGTGGGATTGACGGGCCGGAAGATGTGTTAAAGTGGCGTGAGACGATCGAGCGCTACGCGGATCTATAAAGGAGCGAGACAGTCATGTCGGCGGAAATACAAACGGTGCAGGATTACACTCGAATCAAGGTAGCCCCGTTGGCGGGTGCGCTCGGGGCGGAGATATTTGGCGTCGACATTACCGATGTCGATCAGGAGACTTATGCGGAAATTCATCAGGCTTTCCTGGATCACAGCGTTATCTTTTTCCGCGATCAGGATCTGACTCCAGAGGCACAGATGGCCTTTGGCCGGCTCTTCGGCCCCCTAAACCGGCACAGCTATGTGAAGGGAATGGACGATTATCCCGATGTCTTCCGCATCGTGAAGGAACCGACCGACGCCCACCATTTCGGCAACGCCTGGCATTCCGACCTGGCCTATGAGGAAGAACCTGCACTCGGCACTATACTCTACGGCATAGACGTCCCGGATTCGGGCGGCGATACCATGTTCACCAGCCTCTATGCCGCCTATGACGCGCTCTCAGACGGCATGAAGCGGATGCTGGCCGATCTGCGCATCGTCTTCACCAACGCCAATACCTATGGCAAGGATGCGACGCGATTTAAAACTGGCGTCGCGAAAGACATGACGGTGGCGCAAGCACCGGAAGAAAAAGAAGTGCTGCATCCGATCGTTCGCACTCATCCGGAGACAGGCCGCAAGGCGCTCTATCTCAGCACCACCCATTTTAGCCACATCGAAGGCATGACCAAGGCGGAATCCCAACCGCTGCTCGATCAATTGTCAAAACATGCGGTGCGTCCGGACTTTACCTGCCGCTTCAAATGGCGACCGGGATCTATCGCAATGTGGGATAACCGTTGTACCATGCACTATGCTGTCAACGATTTCCCCGAAGCGCGACGCATTATGCAACGAGTGACTTTGCAGGGGGATCGGCCGTTTTAGGTCAAATCGCGTGTTCGTCGCCTCTCAATAAAGAGCGCTGTTACACGCAGAAAACGTCGATTACGGACGGAATGTAGTCGTTCATCAGGATTACCTTTTTACGGGTGATCTTCCATTTGGCATCGAATTTTTTAAGATCGTGTTCGTAGCGCCCAAAGAAGGCGTGTTGCGAGCGGTCGCGTAATGAATATGTATGACAGGTCCAAGCCGAATGCAGTGTCATTTCCATATCGCTCGGTGGAGCCTCGAAGACCGAGTTGGCGATGACGTGGGTCGTGCGCGCCAACGGGAAGAGGGCTGGGGCTTGTTTGGTGTTGATGCGCCAGACGCGATCTTCAATCCCGGCGCGAGTCTCGAAATAGAACAGCGAAATCTCGCGTTTGACGTTGTCCGTCAACTCTTCATCGTTGCGCCAAGCGGGAGCCCAGAAGACGGCGTCCTCGTGATAGAGGTCGATCCATTCTTCCCAGCGCCGCATATCGATATACAGGGCTTCACGCGATAGGACGTCCGTGCCCTCGGCGAGCAAATCTCTCTCAGACATGGGTATCCCCTATTCGGCGGCGGCGAGTGTTTGGTCGCGGTTGTGTCCGGCGCGCATCAGGCGCGACCATTCCCGGTAGGGGCCATGATAGGAGGTCTCTCCTTGATCCATGAAATTTCCGTAGAGGCTAGTCTCCGGCACCATGCCTAATTCTTTCGCCTCTTCGTCCGGGCCATGGATCATGGTCGCCATACCGCGTTCGAAGCTTTGCAGGTATTCGCCCGGGAAGGACAGATATCCTTCATGGCAATCCGCATAACAAATCGTGTCATCAGGCGTCGCCATGCCGCTGGAATTAAAGAAATCCTCGTGCTGACGCACACGTTTCGCCCGCAGATCGTCCGGCTCGTTGATTGGCGCAAAACTGTACACCTTCATCTCGGTCAATTTCGGGCCATGTGGGATGTAGGTGCGCATGACCAACGATGTCGAATCGTTGAATTGCAGGTTAGGGAAAATCGTAATGTTGCGCGAACGCGTCATCCATTTCGCCCGAATGTCGCCAACCTTCTCTCGCACCGCCTCGATCATGCCCCAGAACGGCATGCTCTCCGGCTTCGGATGTTCGTTCCAGATCATGCTGTGACCGTTCTTGAAGGTGTACATGCCGGCGGCCATGGCGAAGCGATCACGGAAGTCGGGGGATTCGACTTGATCGTTATCGCTCTCGCCCTCTTGTCGGCGCTGTACGACCTTCATGAAGGTCGTGTGGGTCGAGGTCAGATGATACGGATCCATGCCGTTATCCATCTGCATCTTCCAATTGGCATTATAGGTATAGTCGGACCGCCCGGGCACCACTTCCATGCCTTCGGGGCTTTGGTCGGCAACCAAATCAATCAGAATTTTCGCTTCGCCCAGATGCTCGTCCAAGGACGGGACGTCCGGGTTGATGCTGGCGAAGATCATGCCGCGATAGCTGTCGAAGCGCGGCAGGGGGATCAAGTCGTGGTTCTGCTCGTCAAAGGCTTCGGTATAACACCCTTCGGCCTTATCCTTAATGTTAATGTTCTTGCCGGACGCGTCATAGGCCCAGCCGTGATAATTGCAGACGTGGTACTTGGCGTTGCCCGTTTCCGTCTGGCAAAGCGTGGAGCCCCGGTGGCGGCAGGTGTTGAAGAAACCATGCAGCTTGCCATCTTCGGCACGGGAGACAATGACTGAACGGCGGCCGATCTTCGTGCAATAGAAGTCGAACGGCTGCTTCACTTGCGAATCATGGCAGAGGTAGACCCAGGTGCCCTCGAAGATGTTTTTGATCTCCATCTCGAACAATTCGTCATCAGTGTAGACGTCGCGGTGCACGCGGAACACGCCCTTGTCGGGTTCGTCCATAATGTATTGTGAGGGGTCAGCGAAGCGCATCGTATCCATTCCTCGGCTATTTGAAGCTCAAGCGTTCTCCTTTATAGGATTTAATGCAAGATCGGGCTGAGAAAAGATGTGCCTGTTCAGGCATCCAACTAAGTTAAAAATCACCACAATTTTTGGAGAGATCGCCATGAAGATCGCACGGGTCACCGCGACGCCGCTCTATATCGAAATCAATATCGATATCTTGAATATCAATAAAACCAATGGCTTGAGCATTGTATTAGTCGAAGTTGAGACAGACGAGGGGCATATCGGGCACGGCATCACTGCGATCACCGACGAAGACGTGGTGGCGACTGCGATCAACAATCTCGCAGGGCCGATTATCAGCGGCGAAGACCCGATGGCGAACGAGCGTATCTGGGAAAAGCTCTACTGGCAGCTCTCACCCCGCGGGCAAACCGGTTATGCAGGCCATGCCATCGCGGCCATCGATGTGGCGCTATGGGATATTGCGGGAAAGCATGCCGGCTTGCCTATCCATAAGCTCATGGGTAGCTATCGGGATTCCGCGCCTGCTTACGCGAGTTCGGCTGTCTTTGAGCACATCGAAGAGTACGCAGAAGAGGCTGTGAGCTTTAAGGAAGCTGGATGGAGCGCCTATAAAATCCATCCTCCAGGGATTCAAGAGAGGGATATAAAGATCTGCGAAGAAACACGTAAAGCGGTTGGTGACGATTATCGACTAATGCTGGACTCTACATGGTCTTACGACTATCCGGCCGCATTACGAGTAGGTCGTGCGATCGATGCCCTAAATTTCTATTGGTATGAAGATCCTTTACCCTGGGACGATCTATACGGGTACGTTAAGCTAAAGCAGGTGCTTTCAACGCCTATCCTAGCTACCGAACTCCCTTTCACTGGACTGACATCCTATGCCCCATGGATAATGGAAAAGGCGACCGACTACCTTCGAGGGGACCCGGCGCTCAAAGGTGGATTAACAACCTGTCTAAAAACAGCACACACCGCCGAAGCATTTCATCTCAATTACGAGGTTCGTCATGGTGGTAACTCCCTCAATAATGTCGCCA
>CAJWTF010000093.1 GCA_913046825.1 uncultured Rickettsiales bacterium
GATCGATCCCTTCGAGCGCATTGGCGAAGCGGTTGAAATAACTCTCGCGGCAGGCCTCGCCATCGGAAACGATATCCAGTCCAGCGCGCTCCTAATCATCCAGGGCCGTCAAGGTCGCATCGTCTTGAGCCTCTTCCAAAAGCGCGCCCGGGACACGCCAAACCTTTTCCATCCGCACTCGGGGCGAACCAAAAGATAATAAAATTTCCTTATCCACCAGCCACACCAGCTGCGAATAACTGCCCACCAAAGTCGTTGGAATCAATCTCTCGAATATTTCCAGACACCTCCGGGTGGTCGGCACATAAGGCCATAGAATAGCTCCACCTGTAAGGGATATAAGAGGCGGCACACGGATTTCATGGCAATTCGTTAACCAGGAAGATTCAACCACCCTACAAAAATATTCCGGAAAGATGTGCCGTCCCGTTTATATGGCAATCATATTTTAATTATATTATTCAATCCGTTAATCACCTCCAATCTTCGGCACGCCATTTGCTTATCTGTCTGTGCGGCCCCGAATAGAAAAAATGTTGCATCGACCTGGGAGCACACGGTTATGGATGCCTTAACGGGAGTGAACGAAAGCCGCTTGGGGATAGTAGATCCTCGCCAGGCCGCGCATTTGCGGCTCGACCGCTTGCGAACGCAAGTGGAGGCGGGGGATGCCGATACCACCAAGCTGCAACAACGCCTGACGGCTGCCTTCGGCAGTCAGGCGGCCGGTATCGTCGGCGACGACAATAGCGTAAATTTCGAGCGCCTGCGGGACTTCGCGGCGGATCAGGGATCCGCGCGCCTGCTGTTAGAACTAACAGCGCGTCTCGATGCCGACGATGTTGACGTCACAGAAGACGTAATGGTCGGCGGCAACGATATCCGCGAGAACATCGTCGAGCGAAACCAAGCAATCGCCCGCGAACGCCTGCGTCAGGAATTCGGAAGCGACGCGGAGCAATTCATCAGAACCGAAGGCTCAATTGATTTCGAAGCGTTGCGTGAGTTCCTCGAGCAACAGCGGGTCAATGTGGAGCGGTTACAGAATTTAGAGATCGGTCCCGCCACACTGATTGATATCGAAACTTAGACGCCATGCCAAAAGCCCAACCGACAACCTTAATATACGTATCGTTCTTAAGAAACCTACCATTCTCAAAGGTATAGATATCAACATCGAGCCAATCTTGTTTTGTGCCATCAGCAAGTGTGGCGTGCCGACGCCATTCGGCATAGACCTTATCGCCAATCGCGCGAATGTGGTGCTTATCCCAGCGCACATCCCCGGTTTTTTCGAATAAAGGCTCGAAATAGGTCCAGATTTCTTACCGGCCTTGATAGCACGTACCGAATTAGTCTGGCCCAACAGCGTTCACAAACGCGCCGTTCTCCGCAAAAAGGCTGGCCATAGCGTCAACATCATGTGCGGCGAAGGCCGCGCTTATGCGATCGACCAACGCCAAGGTTTCTTCTTCCGTCATCCTATTGTTTCTACTCGCGCGCGCATTCCGCCCAACTCTGCTAAGATCGGAAAATCTTATACGATTCCAGCAGCTTTCAATCGCTCGAATTCTTCCGACGAGACATCGCAAAATTGCCCCAGAACCTCCGCGCTATGCTCGCTGAGTTCGGGCGGACGAGTGATGTCCGTTGGTGAATCGGACATCTTGATCGGGCAGCCCACGGTCTTAAACGTGCCGTATTTCGGATAATCCAATTCAAGGATCATATCCCGCGCGATCAAATGTGGATCTTCGAGAACTTCCGCTGTGTCCTGCGTTGCACCACAAGGCACGCCCGCGTCACCGAGGATTTTCATCACCTCGTACTTATCGTGTTGCATGCTCCAGCTCTCAATGGCGGCGTCGACTTCCTCGCGGTGATCCCAACGCCCCGCCGGAGTTGCATACTTCTCGCCACCCAGTTTTTCGGTTAAACCCGTGACCCGCAACATGTCGTCCCACATCTGCTGTTGCGCCAACACATAAACATAGTCATTCGGCCCGCCCGGCGCACATCGATAGGTGGTGCCTGGCACGTTCTTGCCCAGCTGATTGCCGGTGCGCGGCATGGCGGAGCCGCGGCGCTGATGGTCGCGCAAGCTGACGCGCATGATGTTGAGCACCGATTCCTGCATGGAAACTTCGACTTCCTGTCCCTTGCCGGTGGTATTGCGTTGGTTCAATGCCGCGAGAATACCGATGACCATATGCATGCCGGTGCCTGAATCGCCGATGGCAGGCCAGTGATATGTGGGTGGCCCGTCGGGCTGCCCAGTCACACTCATCGCGCCGGCCATGGCCTGTGCCACCGGCTCGTAGCTTTTGAAATCGCTATAGGGCCCGTGCGAACCGAACCCCTTGATCGTCGCATAAATCAGCCGCGGATTGATCTTCTGCAAGGCCTCGAAATCAAAGCCCATTCGCGCTACCGCGCCCGGTGCAAAATTCTCCAAGAAGACATCTGAATTGGCCAAGAGCTTGCGGAATAGCTCCTTGCCTTCGTCGCTCTTGAGATTGAGTGTTAGGCTGCGTTTGTTGGCGTTGAACGACAGAAAGAACAATTCGTCATTGTTCTGCGCTCGTGCGACATCGCCCGTACCCGGTGTCTCCAGCTTGATGACATCCGCCCCCAACCACGCCAGTATCTGCGCACAGGCCGGTCCAGCCTGATTGTGGGTCATATCGATCACACGTATCCCGTCTAGCGCCTTGGTCATGGTCGTTCTCCTGTCCTGGTCACATCATTCATCGTTTGGGAACTAAGATAGGTCGTCCATCGCATGGCGACACATGGAGGCACACGCCCATACTGGAATGTGGCTAAACATACTCCACGTGTCATACTCGCGACGTCTTTCAGCAATCGAGGAAATTCGATGTTTTTCGACCCCGCCGAAGTCGGCATGAAGCCGGCCCCGTTCAAACATACCGTCTATAATGCACTCGTCGTACCCCGGCCCATCGGTTGGATTTCGACGATCGATGACGAAGGAAGCGTGAATCTAGCGCCCTTTAGCTTCTTCAATTCGCTCTCCGCCGATCCGCCTTGTGTGATGTTCTGCCCGAACGGCCGCAAGCCCGGCACCGAGGAGATCAAGGACACCTTGGCCAACGTCGAATCGACTAAGGAATTCGTCTACAGCATGTGCACCTATGAACTGCGGGAACCGATGGTGGCCTCCGCTGTCCACGAGCCCGCGGGCATTGATGAGATGGCGAAGGCGGGCTTGGAGGCCGCCCCTTGCGAGAAGGTAAAACCGCCCCGCGTGAAGGCTTCACCCATCGCGCTGGAATGTACTTATCTGCAAACCGTCCACCTGCCGAATGCGCGTGACGGCAGCCGCCAAAATGTCATCATCGGCCAAGTGGTGGGCATCCACATTAATGAGAGCGTAATTACCGACGGCATCGTGGACATCCGCAAGTGCGAGCCCCTGGCGCGTCTCGGATACCTTCAATACGCACGGATCACTCCCGACAATGTGTTCGACTTGAGCCCGCCCGGCGGCGACCACCGCTACGAGAAGAAATCCTAGCGTCGATATCGACAGGAGCCTACACCATGAAGAATCCGTTCGAGAAGAGTAGCCTGAAACTGGACCCGCCGGGGCGCGGCCGCGTCTACAACAATATCATGGAAACCTTCGGCAACACGCCTTTGGTCCGGCTTGACCGTCTTGCCAAGGAGTGGGGAGCCAAGGCCGAGGTGTTGGTAAAATTGGAATTCTTCAATCCACTCGCCAGCGTCAAGGACCGCATCGGCGTCTCGATGATCGAAGCCTTGGAATGCGACGGATTGATCGGCCCCGGCTCTACCCTTGTCGAGCCGACATCCGGAAATACGGGTATAGCACTGGCGTTCGTCTGCGCAGCCAAAGGATACCGTTGCATCCTGACCATGCCGGATAGCTTCTCTATCGAACGGCGTAAGATGCTGGTTTATTTGGGGGCGGAGCTGCACCTGACGCCACGCGCGAAAGGCATCAAGGCGGCCATCGAAAAGGCGCAAGAATTGGTCGACAGTATCGACGGCGCGATCATGCCGATGCAATTCAGCAACGAATCAAATCCAGCCGTTCACTATGCGACGACGGGACCGGAAATTTGGCGCGACACGGACGGTGGGGTAGATGTCTTCGTCTCTGGCGTCGGTACCGGAGGCACAGCGACCGGAGTCGGAAGATACCTGAAAGAGCAAAAGGCATCGGTGCAGTTGGTCGTGGTGGAGCCGGAATCGAGCCAGATCATTTCTGGTGGCGACCACAGCCCGCATATGATCCAAGGCATTGGGGCTGGATTCGTGCCGGACAATTTGGAGACCGGTTTGATTGACGAGCTGATCCCGATCACCAACGACGAAGCCATGGAGACCGCACGGCAATTGGCGTTGTTAGAAGCCATACCGGGCGGCATATCCTCTGGCGCGATGGCCTGCGCAGCCTTGAAACTGGCGGCGCGGGACGACATGGCAGGCAAGACCATTGTCACCATCCTTCCGTCCTTCGCGGAGCGCTATCAAACAACCCCACTGTTCGACGGGCTGGATGTTCCGGAATAATCAATCGTCGTCGCGCAACGTTACCTGACTTTCACTATAAGCCTGTAACCCGCCCCAATTGTGTCCAAGTTCGGCGGCGAATAGGCCCCGCGTCACACCCGCGGCGAGTTTGGGTACCGCCACATACATGGCGTTGATCGAGGCACCGCTCATACCGAAGCTCATCCAGGCCCCGATCCCAAAACAGTGGATGTCCTTCAGGAACGGCGCTGCTCCCGGAATCTTTTCGAGAAACGCATAGTCGGGTCCGAGATAGGGGTAACGGCCGAGCCGCTCTTCGCGCTCTTTTTCGGGCGGGTCGTAGCGGTCCGCCCAAGTCGCTATATGGTCGGCGAAGGGGGCGAGTTCGGGACGCAGCGCACAGTCCATATCCACGCCGGTGCCGCAAATCAAATAGTCTGCGGCGAAGATGCCCTTAGGTGTCCGGATGGCGGCCCGACCGTCTTCCACCGTCGCATCGAGCCACGGTTCCCCCGTGCGGATTCTGAAATGTGGATACCCGGTGCAAAGATTATAGGCATCTTGCGGAAAGCCCACGCGCACCGCCAAAACGTGCTGCATGAAGCGCCTCCGCCACACAACGTTCATCTCGCTGAGGTGGCGCAAGAACCCGTGAAAGGTGACATATCGCAAGGGGTTGGATCGTTTGTAGGTCCGCGCGCCTACAAAAGAGATGAACCGGATTGGCTCCGGCAGCGAGCGCTTCCGCCGCATTGTCAAACGCCGACGCCCCAGCTCCCAACACTGCCACCGTCTTTCCCGCGAGCGAAGGGAAATCGATATCGTCGGCGGCATGCGCTCGTAGATGATTTGGCAGAGCTTCGACGCAGTCGGGCATCCACCAGCGGCCAGTTCCGTCTTGTCCTGTCGCCAGGACGATCTTTCTCGCATGGATATACGAGCGCTCGCCTGCCGCTGTTTCTATCTCCGCTCGAACGCACCCTTCGAGCGGATGGATCGCCGTCAGCGCGGTCTCGTTTCGCACATCAATCTCCAACACCTTTCGCAACCACAGCAGGTAGTCGTTCCAGTGACCCGTTGGGATGAGATCGAGCGCCGCCCAGGCTTGCTCCCCGAAGGAGGCCTCGTGCCAAGATTGATACGTGAGCGATGGGACGCCGAGATCGGGGCCGGGATAATCCTTGGGCGAGCGCAATGTCCGCATTCGCGCGAAAGTAACCCAGGGCCCTTCCCGGCCATAAGCGGCTTTATCGATAACAACGACATTGTCGATTTGATCACGCTTCAAGGCATGGGCGGTCGCGATACCGCTCTGCCCGCCGCCGACGATCAGCACATCGTGAATCGGTGTGCCATCCAAATGATGCCGTACCGGCAGCCATTTAAGTTTAGGATGCTCGATCGCCTTCAGATCTCGGCGGATCTGACGTTCCAGTCGCTCCAAGCCCGCGTCAACCATATCGCGCGTTTCGCCGTTGTATTATGCGGGAGCGAAGACGTCGTCTTGCGGCTTCGCGGTCATTCCCGGCACTTCGACCGGACCGCTGAACGCGGAATCCCGCTGCAATGTCGGCATCACCTGCGTCGCGAAAAGACGCATGTTCAACTCGCCGTCCTCATGTGGCATGCCGCCATAGGAGAAATCGGAGACAATGTGATCGGTTCCGGTCAATGTCCGCAATTCACGGACCTGCTCGATGCAATCGTTCGGCGTGCCGACAATCTGAATCTTGACGTAGAAATCAGTCATCTTCTGACGCGCGTCCTCGTCTTTCAGCTTCGAATAGGTTTTCGCCATTTTACCATAGGACTCATAGCCTTTGACGTTGGCGAGGTGACCGTCCGAGAAGTTGTAATGATTGTCGATGGAGTCCCATTTTGCGCCAAGATACTGCATCGCTCGGTCGTGGGCCTCGTCCCGGCTTTCAGCGACGGAGACGTTGGTGAGAATTACCGGTGGGCGCGGCGTATGCCCAACGCTGACGGCGATGTCGCGGAAACTTTGGATATCGGCGGCGGCCTTCGACCATTCATTCTGCATAATGACCATCATTCCGAAGCCAAGTTTGGCCATAATCTCCGCCGATTCCGGGCTGACCGATGACGCATAGAAACGGCGTTCCGGATGCGAGATCGGGCGGGGGCGTATCGACATTTTTGGAATTTTGTAGAACTCGCCGTCCCATTCGAAGACTTCGTCCTGCAAGGCCTTGGTGATCAATTGTGCGGACTCGGCGAAGCGCGGGCGCGCTTCCTCCATCGGCACTCGGAACCCGGCATATTCAACGCTCGCCGCGCCGCGCCCGAAACCAAACATGCAGCGCCCGCCGCAAAGCAGATCGAGGTAGGCGATTTGTTCGGCGACCCGGATCGGGTCGTGCCATGGCAGAACGATCACACACGTGCCAAGGGTAATACGTTTGGTTTTACCTGCGAAATAGCTGAGTAATTGCAGCGGATGAGGCGACATCGAATAACCGGTGAAATGGTGCTCCAGGCCAAACAGCGAGTCGAACCCAAGAGGTTCGGCCAAATCGCCCAATGCCAGATGCTCCGCCAAAACAGACGCGTCGGAGCGCCCCGCTTGTGCCAATACGCTAAGATCCGTTCCGATTTTCATATCTGCCCTGCTCCGTTGGCTCTTTAATGATTTACACTACCAATTAGGTCGAGGGACGCACGTAATCCATGCTAATTCAAACGGGCGATAAACGCGTCGATCGCGGCATTCGTTTCCGTCGGATACTCAACTTGCGGATAGTGACCGCAATTCGTAATGATTTCGATGCTTAAATCACACACCTTTTCCTGCAACAAATCCAGATAAGGTGAAGATTGATCGTGGACTAAGGAATGGCGCCTGCCGTCGGGCGAGATGTAGGTGGACTGTAGTGCCAGAACAGGGACGCGGATATCCTCCAGCAATCGTTCCATCTCCTCTAAATCATGACGTCCTATATCTGCTAGAAGCGACACACCGAGTTGGGGCGCTACTTGTGTCGCACGCTCGGTCATTTCGGCCACCTTTTCCGGATCGAAACCGGGGCTGAACATTTTGGCGAACATGGCGCGGGCCAAATCCTGATACCCTTCTGGCGCACTATCAGCACCGAGGGCAGCGTGGATACCGGAGGTGGACGGGCTGAGACGGCTGCCGTCGACGAGGATCACAGCCCTTGTCAGTTCCGGTACGCGGGCGGAGATATCCATTGTCACGCGACAGCCGAGGCTATTGCCGATGACGATTGCCGGTGGAAGATCGAGCGACTTCATCAGCACGACCACGTCACTACCATGGGTTTCGACTCGCGCGTGATCATCACGCCCCCATGTCGCCCCATGGCCGCCGAGATCAACGGCAATGCATCTATGACGCGGTGAGAAATACGCCACCTGCGCATCCCAATCGCTGTGGTCGCAGCCAAAGGCGTGTATAAAGACCAGGGTCGGAGCGCCGTCGCCCGTATCGGAATGTTCGATCATGTTTATTACCTTTCACGGACAGCTACTGCGGCACGGTGTCTGATCCCGGTGCGCGGTTTAGGTTATATAGATATTTGGGACGATCGATATGATTTCGACAGGAGACTCTATAAATGGCGCATGATGACCTGCCCTTCGAGGGCGTGAAAGTACTCGACCTCAGTCAAGGAGTGGCGGGGCCGTATTGCGGCATGCATTTCGCGCGCAACGGCGCTGACGTGATAAAATTGGAACCACCCGGCACCGGCTGCTGGAGTCGCCAACTGGGGAAGGCGGTAGGCGATCAAACCGCGCATTCGGTCGTCGTCCATCGCGGCAAGCGGAGCCTCGCCGTTGATTTGAAATCACCCGAGGGATTGGAGATTGCCAAAAAACTGGCGGCCGAATGCAACGTCATGATCCAGAATTATCGGGTCGGCAAACTGGCGAAACTCAGCCTTGATTACGATTCCGTCGCCAAGGTAAATCCGAAAGTTATCTATGTCGCTGTTACCGGCTTCGGACAGGAAGGGCCGCGTCGCGATCAACCCGCGACCGATTCCGTGATGCAGGCTTATACCGGAATGATGTCAATCAACCGCGACATCAACGGCCTGCCGCAACGGATCAACATGCTGGCGATTGATTTCTCCACCGGCCTCTACGCCTTTCAAGCTGCGGCAGCGGCGCTTTACGGCCAAGCGATGAAAGGAAAAGGCAAGCTAATCGAAACCAGTTTACTGGAATCCGCCATGGTGTTCCAAGAGGCAGCGATCATGGAATCACATCTACAGGGTGGAGAGGCAGAACCGATCGGCATGCCGGTCGGCAGTTTCAAGACCAAGGATGGCTTCATGTCGATCAATGCGCGCCGCGATCCTCACTTTAAAAGTTTCTGCACCGTGATCGACCGGAAGGAATGGATCGACGATCCGCGCTTTGTCGGAGCGCGTGAGAGGGTCGCCAACCGTGAATTTCTCCTGTCGGAAATCCGCCCAATCATTGAGACCAAGACCAGCAACGAATGGAATAAATTGATTTCCGAAGCCGATATCTTGAATGCCAAAGTGCAAACCCATCTCGATCTGTTCGAGGATACGCAAGTGCAGGCGGTGAACGCCATCCGCTGGGTTGAAAACGACACCTTGGGGCGCATCCCCATGGCGACGGTCCCAGGCCAACCCATTCCGAAGACCGGCGACCGCCTCTCTCACAGCCCGCATCTCGGCGAGCATAACGAGGCAGTGCTGGCGGAGCTCGGCTACGGAGCACCCGAGATTGAGGCGCTAAAGGCGAAGGGCGTCGTTGGAACCTTCGCGACGAAAGCAGCGGCCTGACGGAAATAGCTGCTTACAATAATTGCGATTAAGAAGGATTACCGTTCGAATGAGAAATATCCGCGTCAATTCCAGTCGCCTATGGGACAGTCTGATGAGCATGGCCGAAATTGGAGTTCTGCCGAACGGCGGATGCTGCCGTCTCGCCCTCACCGATGAAGACAAGGAAGGTCGCGACCTTTTCGTTGAGTGGTGCAAGGCGGCCGGCTGCGACGTCTCCGTCGACCGGATGGGCAACATATTCGCGCGCCGCCCTGGCCGCGACAATGACCTGCCGCCTATCGTCACCGGTAGCCATTTAGACACTCAGCCTCATGGCGGAAAATTCGACGGTGTCTACGGTGTCTTGGCGGGATTAGAGATTATCCGCAGCCTGAACGATCACGATATCACCACCGACGCGCCGATCGAAGTGACCGTCTGGACCAACGAGGAGGGCAGCCGATTTGCCCCGTCCATGGTGGCGAGCGGCGTCTTCGGCGGAAAGTTCGACTTGGAAGAATCTCTCGCCATAGCCGACGTAGACGGCAAAACCATCGGCGCGGAGCTGGCACGGATCGGCTATGCGGGCGACACGCCCTGCGGTGATCGCCCGTTTGGCGCATTCTTCGAGGCGCATATCGAGCAAGGCCCAATCCTGGAGGCGGACGGCAAGACCATCGGCATCGTCACCGGCGCGCAATGCCAGCGTTGGTACGACGTCACGCTGCTAGGCCAAGATTCCCATGCGGGCACAACGCCGATGCTAATGCGAAAGGATACGGTATTCGCCATGGCTCGCATCATCTCCGCCTTCGAGGATTTGGTCACCGCGAACGCCCCTGATATGGTCGGAACAGTCGGCTGGGTCGAAGTCGTCCCCAATTCCCGCAACACGGTGCCAGGCCGCGCCGACTTCACCATCGATCTCCGCCATCCGCATGCGGAGACCTTAGATGGGATGCACGAAGAAGTGCATCGACTGCTAAAATCCGTCGCCGAGGAATATGATTTGGAGCTCGATGTGCGGGACGTGGCGCATGTGCCCAAAATCGACTTTGACCCCGACTGCGTCGATGCCGTCCGCGAGGCCGCAAACGAGCTTGGCCTTCCTTCCCGCGAAATTCTGTCGGGCGCCGGGCACGACGCCATGTACATCTCCAACGTGGCACCAGTATCGATGATCTTCGTGCCGTGTGAAGGCGGTCTCAGCCATAACGAGGCGGAATCGGCGACAGCCGACGATCTAGGCGCGGGCTGCGACGTGTTGCTCCATGCCATGCTCGCCAAAGCTGGCGTCGCGGACTCTTAGACGCTCGATAGAACGGAAAACTCCCCATCCTCTTCGCCACTGAAACGATCGACGACCTCTTCGCCCGCTACGGGAAAAGTTATCGCGTGCTCGTTATGACCGCGGGCCTTGCCGCCTCATTCACCATGGTCGTCTCCGGCACTATCGTTAGTGTTGCGGTCCCAGACGTCATGGGCGCTTTCGGGGTTGGGCTCGATCAAGCGCAGCTGATGACCACGGGCTTCAATATTGCCATGGTGACGAGCCAGCTGCTGAATGCGTGGCTCGTTGCCGCCTTTGGCCAACGCGCCGGATTCATGCTGATGGCTTTCGTCTTCACTGTCGGCAGCATCATATGCGGCCTCGGCCAAACCTTTGACATGATTGTTGTCGGCCGCATCATGCAGGGGCTGGCGGCGGGTGTGATCCAGCCATTGGTGATGGTCGTCGCCTTCCAGGTGTTTCCGGCTGACCGGCGAGGCTACGCGATGGGCATCTATTCGATGGGCATTTTCTTAGCCGTCGCCGTTGGACCCATTTTCGGCGGCTTCGCCATCGAGCTGTTGAATTGGCGCTATATTTTTTGGGCACCCTTACCGGTGATAGGCATCGGTGCCTTGATGGGTTGGGTATTTATCCCATCCGTTCCAAGCGAGAAGAAACTATCATTCGATTGGACCGGCTATATTCTTCTGATTGTCTCCGTCTATTGTTTGGTCACCGGCCTTACAGAAGGCAACCGCGAAGGCTGGTCTTCCAGCTACATCATCGGGCTCTTCATCGTCGGCGTCGGATGCGGGACCGCGCTCATTTGGTCGCAGCTACGAAACGCGCAAACACTGATCGATTTATCACTTTTCAAAAACAAACAATTCGCGATGACGGCGCTTATCGCCTTCGTCTTTGGCGTTGGAAATTTTGGCACCGGATACGGCGTGCCCGTGTTCGGACAACTCATCCAAGGCATGACACCGATTGTGGCCGCCCTCGTGATGTTGCCGTCGGCCTTACTGATCGTCGTCGCCCTGCCATTCACCGGCAAATTAGCCGACAAAATCCCTGCGGATATCGGAATCCTGATCGGCCTCGCTTTGTTCGCCCTCGGCACTGCACCGATGAGCGACGCTGACGTCAATACACCGTTCCTCATGGTGATGTTCTATTTCATCGTCAGCCGCTTCGGCATGAGTTTTACCAACCCGTTCATCATGAACACCGCACTGAAATCTCTGCCGCCGGAACAACTAAGCGCGGGCGGCGGCATGATTAATTTCTGCCGTCAATTCGGTGGCTCCATGGGCCTCACCGCCTGGGTCGCCTTCGTTCAGTTCCGCACTCAATTCCATGGCGAGGCATTGACGGCGACGCAAAGCTCGGCGAATGGGACGACTGTGGAAATGATGGGCGGCATCAGCCGTCTACTCACCAAAGCGGGGGTTCCCATTGATCTGCATGCGGCGAGTGGATTGCATTTCCTCGGTCAAGTCATCCAAGCCCAAGCCAGCACCTTCGGCTTTCAAGACGGCTTCATGCTGCTGGTCTTCTTCTTCCTCTGCGCGATGATCCCGGCATATCTGCTGGGTCGGCTGAAGAAATAACATCCGCTACTTGCGGAAATGCTCTTCGTAAATTTCGACTTCGGACGAGAGGTCGAACCAATCCCGCCACGACCGTGTAAAAACATGCCGAAAGGTTTGTCGTTCTGGCGTGATCCAACTCGGTTCATCGAACGCACCCACCGGCAAAGTCCGAATCTCCAGTGCCGCTTCCAAAGTAAAACCGAGATTGCCACCACATTGGCCGCAGAACTCAATTTCGAGCCAGCGCCCCGATTCGTCCGACACATGGCGGTAGCACGCAGGCGAACCTCCACTTATCTCAATCTACCCCGGGTCGAAAACAAGCTCGATGCCAAAGGCGGAGCCGGTTCGCCGTTGGCACCATTGGCAATGACAGGCGGTGACCCGCAGCGAATCGCCCGTTACGCTAAATTGGATCGCTCCACAGACGCAGCCCCCAGCATGTCATATCGGCGTATTCATCCCAAATCCCTTTCTCGGCAGAGGTATCCGTCACCTCAACAATGTTGCGCTCAACTTTCAGTCCCTATAAACCGCTCTACCCGATCAGTCTCAAAGAATAGGCCGAATGCGCATTTTCGCGATCAAAAACGTCCCGGCCGTCGGCTGGAGCTCCAGCCACCCGCATAATATCCGTCCGCGCCCCAAGACTGTATTTTGGCTGGCACTCGGATTGTTCCTGTTCGGAGCCGGAGAGACCCTGCTGATTGCCGCGGGCATCGGGGTCAGTCCGTGGACGGTATTGGCGCAGGGCATCGCGGTAAGTTTCGATATTGGTATCGGGGCTGCGACCTTCGTCGTCAGTCTCGGCGTTTTGCTGTTGTGGTTGCCACTACGCCAACGCCCGGGCATCGGCACCCTTTGTAACGTGCTTATCATTTCTGCAACCATTGGATTTCTGTTGCCTTATATTCCAGCACCAGAGAGCTATTGGGCACGCGTTCTGGAAGTCTGTCTCGGCACGCTTATCGTTGGGCTCGGCAGTGGTATCTATCTCGTAGCCAATTTAGGCGCCGGGCCGCGCGATGGGCTGATGACCGGATTGCAAAGCCTCACCGGGTTTCCCATTGCCTGGGTGCGGGCTTCTATCGAAATCGGCGCTATCGCCTGCGGTTGGATGCTGGGTGGCACGGTCGGCGTCGGAACCGTTATATTTGCCATCGGCATCGGTCCGGCCATCTCCGCTGGTCTGTATCTGACTGCCTATTGCGCCAGTGCAGGCAAAGAGGCGCCCAACACCAAATGACACCACCGCTCGCCATTGCGCGCAGGAGATGACTTTGGCAGGCTTTTCGTCATACTCGATCACGTATCCATAACCGTCGACGATATAGAAACCGCCGAAATATTTTATGTCGCCGTGATGGCGGCGTTGAATATTCCAAAGGTGAAACGCTCGAAAGCGCAACCGGGATAGGTTGATCGAGCTGATGCCAATCATCCAGGCCGCAACTACATATCCATCCTACGCGGCGATCGGCACGAACCCGCCTTCAGACAATATTGGTGTTTCAAAGCAGAGAGCCGTGCCGCCGGGCCTCCGCCTCAATTATCATACATCTTACTATGCCGCGTTTATCACTGATCCTGCAGGAAACCAGATAGAAGCGGTTTATCATACGGCAGCCGATATTTAATGTGACTTGAATAGCGGGTCCATCCAACAACCTCCAATAGGATTTATGATGACGACGGAAAAAGTAGCGATAATTACGGCTGGCGGCAGCGGCATGGGTGCAGGTGCTGCTCAACGATTGGCAGCGGACGGTTTCAATGTCGCTATTTTGTCCTCATCGGGTAAAGGCGAGGCGTTGGCAAAGGAACTTGGCGGCCTGGGCATAACCGGCTCTAATCAATCGAGCGATGACCTACAACGCCTAGTGGACGAGACCATGACGCGCTGGGGTCGCGTGGATGTCCTAGTCAACAGCGCAGGGCATGGGCCGCGCGCGCCAATCCTCGAGTTGACCGACGAAGACTGGCACACCGGTATGGATGTCTATTTCCTCAACGCGGTGCGTCCGACACGTTTGGTCACGCCAATCATGCAGGATCAGAAATCCGGATCAATCATCAATATTTCCACCTTCGCCGCGTTTGAGCCGGACCCCGTCTTTCCGACCTCCGGTGTCTTTCGCGCCGGGTTGGCAGCCTATACCAAACTTTACTCGGATAAATATGCAGCCGAGAATATTCGCATGAACAATGTGCTGCCGGGATTCATCGATAGCTTGCCTGAGAAAGTGGAATTCAAGGACCGCATTCCGATGGAACGCTACGGCAAGACCGACGAGATCTCTGCGACCATCGCGTTCCTCGTATCGGAAGGGGCTGGTTACATCACCGGCCAAAATATCCGCGTGGACGGCGGAATCACACGCTCGGTCTGACGGTTACCGAGATATGATCTCCTCTAATCCATCGTCGAAACATGGGCGGAGACGACCTTCCAGCCGACATCCGGAAAGCGCGCCCAGGTCTGACTTTGGCGGCCAATCTTGTCCTGCCCGCGCATTTTGAATTCCAAATTCACGGTCGCCATATCATTGCCAGGGGTGAGTATT
>CAJWTF010000094.1 GCA_913046825.1 uncultured Rickettsiales bacterium
AAAATAGCATTCAGAACAGCGTTAAATTGCCAAAGCTGCAGGTGTAGTCTGGTTGAAGGAGATAAAGCTTTAAGCAATAGAGTGATTTTATATATTCATGCTGAGTTTGAAGGTAACTTGGGAAATGTCGTTTCAAACAATCTACTTATCGACATTCACACTTGGAAGATCGCTTCGCCGACTTCCCGACCTAGATTTAGGAGTATCTCCCTCGAACATTACGGTAAACGGACAATGCTCGACTTCGGAATCGCCCTCGCCAATATCGACCGGCTTCAATCCCTCGAATTGCAAGGCGCTGCTCTGCCTTACGGCGTCAAAGCCCGGCTATTCGAAGCGGCACAATCCGTTCACGACGATTCCATGGTCGGTGGAGCCGCCCAACTTCTAAGTGGCCCTCCACGCGTGATCGGTATCGTAACCGGTGCACACGTCCCCGAGAAAATGCCTCTGGGCGAAAACGATGGCCCGCTAGGCTCGGTGGTTTTGGCGCAAGCTCTTCGGAAGATTGGTCATAAGGTCAATTTCTATACTGACGATGCCGCGGCCATGCCAATTGAAAGTCTCTTAGATTGGCTAGAGATAGAAGCCTCGGTAGTTCGCCTGGAGCGGGGCGACGAAGACGCTCAGATTGACATTGCCAATACGCTCGACGTCGCCGTGGCCGTCGAACGCTTGGGCGGTAATCCAAACGGTATATTATACGGCGCCACAGGTGTCTCGAGATCGGATTTTCGATGCAATGTAGATACACTTTTCAACCACATGTCAAAGCTAGGAAAGTCATCTATCGGTATCGCCGATGGTGGCAATGAAATTGGTTGTGGTAAGATCTACGAAATCATTTCCCAAAACCTGTCCGAATTAAACTTTTGCGATCGCACACCCTGCGGCGGGGGCGTATTCAGCATCGTACCCACAGACGTTCTGGTAATCGCGACCACGTCCAATTTAGGTTGCGCCGGCGTCGTCGCCGCGCTCGCACTTCTCCAAGGTGATGCTGGCTTATGCCACTCCGCCAAAGATGAACTGCGGCTGATTGAAAGAGGCGTCGAGATTGGTCTGACAGATGGCGGGACTGGTAAGGTTATTGCCGCTGTTGACGGCGTAGATGCCACAGATCACGCAGCATTGGTCGGCCTCATGCAATCAATCGTTCGGCGCGCCCTGACCGGCCCGGAAGAGCGTGGTTTCTGATTTGCCATTCTCCTTGCCATACATGAGTGAGAAGTTAGTTAGCTGCCCAAGGTAAATAGATTTGATGATAAGACGGAGAATCCAATGAGCACTGCTGTGGTCGAGCGTCTGGATACAGAGGTACAAGATTTCGCCATGCGAACCCGCTTCTTCCATGAACCGATGACGCCGGGCCGTGCGCGAAACTTCGTTCGTCAACATCGCCTAAACACTCGGCAACGCAACTCCGTCTTGAAACTTAAAGTCGCGACGAACTGTCCCGTATGGGAAGTGCGACTGAAGATCATTGACGCCTGCTCACAAGAAGTGATTGGCGATCACGAACACGGCGGCGGACGAGCGCATTGGGAAATTCTCGAAGGATTGGGGATGCATATCGGCATGAATTTAGAAAAAGACATCCGAAGCGCCGGACCCTTACCTTCAACTCAAATGTGCTGGAATGCCTGGAACGGCTTAATGGGGACGACTCATTGGCTGGAAGGGCTAATTGGAAACACCTGTGCTGAGCGCGCGAACATTCCCGGTTACGGCACGGGGACAATGTTGGGACATGGCTGGTTCGGACTCGAACGCGAAAGGTGGGGCGAATTGTTCGGTTTATCCGACGACCAATTGGAGTTCTTTGAAATCCATGGTCCGGCGGATATCGAGCACTCTAATCTCGGCTGGAAGACGGTCGCCAAATACGCGGAGAAACTCTCCATGGAAGACAATGTGGTCCGTGCCTGCCGGGAAAACCTCGTGGTCTGGGAAAATTATCTGAATGGGATTGGTGCCGCGGGCGACGCCGAAGACGAGAAGCAAGCGGCCTGATCAGGCCACCGCAGCTTCAGGCTGCTCGCCTCTCACGGTCACCCAACGCAAGACCCAACGCTCTGCCGGGTCGACATCCGTACGTGCGTGCATCGTATAGAGATTGTCCCACATGGAGTTATGACCGAATCTGCTGTTTGAGCATTTAAACGAAAGCGTCGTATCAGGTTGACTTGTTATTGCAAGACACCAATCCGACCAAAGTTGATACGCCACTATGAAGAGGAATAACGTTTTGAATTTGCCAATCGAGACGCAAATTCCGATCCCCTGACAGCTTTGCTGAGATCGGGTGCGCAGCAGTTAATCAATCAAGCTGTGGAAGCAGAGTTTCAGGAACTGCTGAGCCAGTATTCTGACCGGCGCACCGATGATGGCCATTCTGTTGTGGTCCGCAATGGCCATTTACCAGAGCGCGAATTGTAGATAGGGATAGGCCTGTGACGGTCAAGATTTCCAAAGTTCGTTCCAAGGCTTGGGAGCCCGTAACATTCCGCTCAGCCCTTGTTACTCTCTATGTCCGCAAGGCGAAGTCTCTTGAGGCGGCATTGCCATGAGGGTGATTTAACGAACAATCGCGAGACTGAAGCCTAGAGGGATCGAATAACTAGTTTGATGCGTGCGAATAGGCGGAAGTGAAAAATCACTCTTCGAAATGTGGATTATGGTGTGTGATTTCAACTGTGACGCATACTCAATAATAATTATAAAGCGTGTTAACCGAAAAGGGTTGGGGTTGATCAATCGAACGACATTGCGTTTGAGAGGCTACGGATAGGTGGGTGAGCATAGTGCAGCAATTAAGTGAAAATTTGGTGACGGAGCCTGATCAGACGTTCCAACGGCTGATCGAGATTGGTCTCGCTTTGTCGTCCGAACGGGACCATAACCGTTTGATGGAAATGATTCTGATGGAGGCGAAACAAATTCCCAATGCCGATGGCGGAACGCTGTATCTTTATAACGAGGAGGGAGGCACGCTCTCGTTCGAGATCATGCGGAACGATACGTTAAACATCGCAATGGGTGGTACCACCGGCCAGGATATTCCATTCCCCCCACTGCAGACTTTCGATCCCGAAACAGAAGAGGCGAACTATCAGAATGTGGCGACCGCCGTTGCGTTGACGAAAGAGAAGAGCAACATCGCGGACGCCTATACGGTCGAGGAATACGATTTTAGCGGCACGAAGGCGTTTGATGAGAAAACCGGTTACCGCTCAACGAGTTTCTTGACGATACCGTTGTTGAACCGGGCCGACGACGTTATTGGCGTCGTCCAATTGATAAATGCCCGCGATGAGGCCGGCAATGTGGTTGAATTTGGCCCTCAAGTCGAATCCATCATCGGCGCCTTGGCCAGTCAGGCGGCGGTCGCGTTGGAGAACCAGCTGTTGGTCCAACAATTGCGGACCTTGATGGATAGTTTTATCGAGTTGATTGCCGGCGCGATTGACAAAAAATCGGCATATACAGGCGGGCACTGTCAACGGGTGCCAGAACTTACCAAGATGATCGCACGTGCGGCCTGCGCCAGCGATGACCCGCGCTTTGCCTCGTTCGATTTGACCGAGGACCAATGGTACGAACTGCATCTCGCCGGATGGCTGCACGATTGCGGAAAGGTAACGACGCCAGAATATGTGGTGGATAAGGCAGTTAAGCTGGAGACCATCACCAACCGTATACATGAAGTGCGCAATCGGTTCGAAATTATGATCCGCGAAGCGGAAATCGACTATCTCAAGAAATGCATGGATGCGGATGCGGCTGAGCGGGAACTCCTAAAGCAAGATTACGAAGAGCGTGTCGCGCAATTGACTGATGATTTTGAGTTTATCGCCGAAGCTAATGTGGGAGGTGAGTTCCTTGATGACGCAGCCATCGAACGCATTGAACAGATCGGCGAGATGACCTGGACGCGCAAGTTGGACCGAACGCTCGGACTTTCCTGGGAAGAGGGGAAAAGGTTGGAGGCTGCGCAGCCGGCTGCAGTTCCCTGTATGGAAAAATTACTGGAAGACCGTCCGGATCACGTCACCAACGAATATGATTTCGGCGAGGTCCATAATTTGTCAATCCGGAGGGGTACGCTCACCGAACAAGAGCGCCTGAAAATTAACGACCATATTTCGGTAACGATCGATATGCTCGAATCCTTGCCGTTCCCCAAGAATCTGAAGAATATTCCGGAATATGCTGGCGGGCATCATGAAAAGATGGACGGTACCGGCTACCCGCGAGGATTGACCAAGGATGATATGTCGATGCCGGCGCGGATGATGGCGATCGCGGATATCTTCGAAGCCCTGACGGCATCGGACCGTCCGTATAAAAAGGCGAAAAAGTTAAGCGAATCCTTAAAGATCATGATGTTCATGAATAAGGATCAGCATATCGATGGCGATTTATTCGAGCTATTTCTGACCGAAGGTGTCTGGAAGGAATATGCGGAAACCTTCCTTGATCCAGAACAAATAGATGATGTTTATATTTGGCAATATATGCCCGCGCAAGGAGATGATTGATTCGAATTGTGGCTTAGGGTTTGTCTTGGCCGTCCGCCCTTTGGATTGCGTTTCCGTAAACCTGGGCTCGGCATACTCGATTTAACCGTGGTTCGTGAATATCTGAAGTGAAGAGCCAGCACTGAGCATGAGTGCGCGTGGAAAAAGATTGATGCTTTCAAGTTAACGGCAGAAATAGCATAAAAATTCTATAGAAAGTAGATTACCTCTCGATAAATCTTATTTTCCCATTGTTTGCGTTAGCTCCACTGATGGAGCTCACTATATGGTAATGTTATTGCTTATCATTTGCGCAATTATGCTGCAAAAATTGCTCGAACGGGTCGTAAATGGGCTGGCTCGCACTGTTTCGTATAGAAGCAGCTTGGTTTTATCTATCGGTGCCTCAAAACTCGCTAAACACAAAATTTATGTCGAGTTCGATATGAAAAATTCCCAAAAATACAATTATCATATTCAGATATGAAGATAAGCTATGTCGGTAGGGCTGAATTTCCTGCAAAATTGGCAGGATAGTGAATTGCCCTCGAAGGCAAAACACACGCGGTTGACGGCTGCGTTATTGGCATCCATCGATGCGGGTTACTGGCAATCCGGCGCCAAGTTGCCCTCGGAACAGGAACTTGGTCGACAGACGCCGTATAGTCTGGCAACAGTCCAACGGGCGTTACGGACATTGGTGGAGAGTGGGATTGTTGTCAGGCGTCAAGGTACCGGAAGTTATGTGGCGGCTTGGGAAAGGTTGACGGGCGATCCGTGGCACCTGCGCTTCCATGGCGATGATGGTGTTTCATTTCTCAGTGTTTCACCAAAAGTATTGTTTTGCGATAGGTTTTCCGGACCAGGACACTGGAATGAATTTCTCGAACTCGATTCTAATAATGAGGTCGTTTAAGTAGATCGAAGAGTTAATATTGGAGGTGAGTTTCATGTCTTCAGTCGTCACTTTGCCGCGGTCGATCCGTATGCTGTGTTGCTTTACAAGCCGTTGTCGGAGCTGGATGGCGGGAATTTCAGGAAATCGCTCCGTAGCGAATTTGGAATTGTAATTGCCAGGATTTCGCAAGACGTTCGAACGGTGGTGTTCCCGGGTGAGATTTGTGATGCCTTATCACTGCCGAATGAATTCAACAGACTGTTTATTCAGGTGGTCGCTCGCGCCACCCAGGGCGCACCTATGTATTATCAGGAGCCTTACGTTCCGGCGACGGACCGGCGCTTACATATATCGGACATGAAGAGTTGAGGCGCGCCATGACATTCAATCCAACGGAATTCCTAAATGAATTGATGACGGCGGCGATAGATGCTGCCGATCCCGCTCAGTGCCTTCCAGCCCATTTACCTGATCCGCCCAAGGGACGGACTATTGTCGTCGGCGCCGGAAAGGCGGCGGCGAAAATGGCACGAACGGTTGAGGATAATTGGGGTGGCAACCTCGAGGGCCTCGTCGTCACGCGATATGGACACAAGGTCGATTGCGAGAAGATTGAAGTGATTGAAGCAGCCCATCCGGTTCCCGATGCGGCGGGAGAGGCGGGTGCGCGTCGCATTATGGAACTGGTTTCATCAGCGGGAGAAGATGATCTCGTTTTATGTCTAATCTCGGGGGGCGCCTCAGCCCTTCTGGCGCTGCCGGGCGATGGATTGACGCTTCGTGATAAACAGAACGTCAATCGCGATTTGTTGCGCTCCGGGGCCAATATTACGGAGATGAATTGCGTTCGTAAGCATCTCTCGGCCATTAAAGGGGGACGACTAGCTGCCGCCGCCGCTCCAGCCCAAATCTTAACCTTGGCGATCTCCGATGTTCCCGGCGACGAACCGGCGGTCATCGGCTCCGGCCCAACGGTCGCGGATGTCACGACTTACGCAGATGCGCGCGGCATATTTGATAAATATGAACTGACGCCATCGGAATCCGTTGGGCGGTGTCTGTCAGTGGCCGGTGACGAGACGCCGAAGCCGGGTGATCCCAGATTGCAAAACGCGGAGTGTGAGTTGATTGCAACTCCTCAAATGTCCCTGGATGCCGCCGCCGCAGTCGCAACGAAGCACGGGGTCACACCTGTCGTGCTGGGAGACGCGATCGAAGGCGAGGCGCGGGAAGTGGCGATTGTGATGGCCGGAATCACAAGGCAAATGGCGCGTAGAGGGCAGCCAGCTCCGGCGCCTGCAGTTCTACTGTCGGGCGGGGAGACGACTGTGACCGTGCGGGGAGCGGGTCGTGGCGGGCGGAACGCCGAGTTTTTGTTGGCGCTGGCGGTGGCGCTTGAAGGAGAGCCCAGCGTCTGGGCTCTCGCCGTGGATACGGATGGAATTGACGGCACCGAAGACAATGCTGGTGCGATTGTCACGCCGGGCACTTTGGACGAGGCCGAAATATCGGGCCTCAAGCCGAAGAAAATGCTGGCGGACAATGATGGGTATAGTTTCTTTCAAGCTCTCGATCAGCTGATAAAGACAGGACCTACTCTCACCAATGTGAACGATTTTCGGGCGATCCTAGTGCTGCCAAAATAGAAGATCTGCCATATACTGAACATGCTTGTGAGATCAGAGGCCCAGAAGGGTCCAGAAGAAAAAGGAAAAACCCAAATGCTTTTTCGACAGCTCTTCGATGCTGAATCCTTCACATACACCTATTTGATTGCGAGCCGGGCGGGAGGCGAAGCCGTTATCATCGATTCGGTGATCGGGCATCTCGATCAATATCTGCGCCTACTGGAGGAGTTGGACCTAAAACTCGTGAAGGTCGTCGACACCCATACTCATGCTGATCACATTACCGGTATGGGTGTTCTGCGCGACCGCACGAAATGCGTCACTGTGATGGGTTCCGAAAGCGCGGCCGATGTGGTGTCGATGCGTGTCCGAGATGGGGAGACAGTCGATATTGAGGGCATCAGCCTTGATGTCATTTATACGCCGGGCCACACGGACGATTCATACTCATTCAAGCTATCTGACCGTGTCTTTACGGGGGATACGCTATTCATTCGAGGGACCGGGCGCACCGATTTTCAGAACGGAGATGCAGTGGCACAATATGATTCGATTTTCAATAAGTTACTGTGTCTACCGGACGAGACCTTGGTCTATCCAGGGCATGACTATAAAGGTGAGATGGTCAGCACAATCATTGAAGAGCGGCGTCATAATCCCCGATTGCAAGTCGCAAACGCGCCTGAATATGCGGAAATCATGAACGGCCTTAATCTCGCCAACCCGAAAATGATGGATGTCGCCGTCCCCGCGAATAAAAAAATCGGGGCGGCTCAAGGCGAAGAAGTTCAAGCTGCCTGGGCACTGTCGGTAGACGAAGTACAGAACAGATGCGTCAGCGGTGATTGTGTCTTGGTCGATTTACGTGAGGAAGCGGAACGCTGCCAGGACGGCGTCATTACAGGTTCTGTTCATGCGCCATATGGAGAGCTGAATGATTTTGTGCGTGAGGGGGGGCTATTACGCGAGATGGCCGATAAAGCGGATCGCCGGATTATATTTTATTGCGCTTACGGCGAACGATCGGCGCTTGCGGTTCAAACATCCGAAGGTATGGGGTTGAAGGAAGTATTCCACCTCGTTGGTGGTATTGACGCTTGGAAGGCATCGGGCCGAGAAATTAATGTTTGAGTATGAAACACGAGAGGGGAAACTGAACGCGCCGGCGGTCTTTAACGCGGCTGATAATATCGCCCAGTTTTGGGATGGTAGAGTTGAAACGCTTGAGGAACAAATTGACGGACCGATGCTGTCGTCCGTTGAGAAGGGTGGTTCTTGAAACGGGATCGTCGCCCAATTAGCCACCGTGCGGGAGTATGCTGACCCATTTGGGCAAATTTATGCGGGCTGAATTGATCAATAAAACATCAAGGATGCGATCGCGACATACGAACGTTCCTTGATCACGCCAGATGCTTCCTTCGACCAGTATTTGCGGGGTGATGATCAGGCAATCACCGAGAAAAGCCGAAGAGGGCACGTCCTATTTAAGTCTTTCTGCTGTGTCGGTTGCCATCAAGGTATCAATGTTGGCGGCAATATGTAGCAGCGATTGGGCGTCATGGAGCCTGAGCTGAATTGGTACCAAGGGAACGATGATGGCAGTCATCATCTAGGCTGATATAACGTAACGTGACGAGATCGCGATAAACAGGTTTTTAAGGTTCCCTCGCTTTGGAATGCCGCTGAGACGGCACTCTATTTTCATGATGGCTCGGTGGAGTCGTTGGAGAAGATAAACCTTTAAGACATGGTATGATTTTGTATACTCGTTTTCAGTTTGCAGATTACTTGGGAAATGTCGGTTAAATGAGCGCTAAGGCGTCGCTTCCGTCAATGGACGGCGTCGTCTAGAGGTGGGGAGTTCTTTTCTTCACCGGTCGGCCCTCGTATTGACTGGGGCTCGTTACCTCTTGTTTCGACAAGAAGTAAACGGTGATGAAGGAACACATCCATGGCTGTCGATGACTTTACACCTATCTTTATAGGCGTCGCGCAGGTAGAACAACGCGAAGACGATCCGAGCGTCGCGAAGGAACCGCTGGATCTGATGGTCGAAGCGGTTCGGGTGGCGGGTGAAGATTGCGGCAATCTGAAGGTCTTGGAGTTGGCGGACTCGGTGCGCGTGATACGAGGCATCTGGGGCTACGGTAATCCCGCTCGCCAAGTTGCCGAACGCATCGGCGCCAGTGGTGCGGAGACAGGCCTAACGTCGCTTGGCGGCAACTATGTGCAATCGATGACCAATCGAAGTTTCCTCGATATTCAAAGCGGCAAAAACGAAATTGTCATTGTTACCGGTGGCGAATGCGGGCGCACTCAAGGCCGCGCGCGGAAGGCCGGGATCGAACTAGATTGGAATCCATTGACTCGGGAGCCGGGTGCCAGTCCGACGACACGGGATGACGGCACGGCGCCGGATATGTTTCTCGGGAGCAGTAAAGTAACCCGCCACGAAGCGGAGACGCGTCGGGGCATCCAATTCCCCATCCAGTTCTATCCGATGTTCGAGACTGCCTTGCGCTACTCTAATGGCGAGAGCGTCGATGGGCACTTGAAGCGGGTTTCGGAGCTTTGGGCCGGATTTAACCGGGTGGCCGTTGATAATCCCAACGCCTGGATTCGCAAATCGCTGAGTGCGGAGGAAATCCGAACGCCATCTCCGTCGAATCGGCCGGTCTCATACCCTTATACGAAGCTGATGAATTCAAACAACAGTGTCGATCAGGGCGCGGCATTGATCCTGACATCCGTCGGCAAGGCGCGGGAACTCGGCATTGCCGAAGATCGTTGGGTCTATCCGCATGCGGGGACGGAGGCTTGGGATCATCTTTACGTTTCTGAGCGCGAAAATCTCCATTCCTCGCCGGCGATACGTCTCACGGCCGCGAAGTTGTTCGACCTAACTGGTTTCGGTGTCGACGATATGGATCAAGTCGACCTCTACAGTTGTTTTCCAGCGGCTGTGCAGGTTTCGGCGAATGAAATCGGTCTCACTCATGATCGTCCATTGACGGTTACTGGCGGCCTGACTTTTGCCGGTGGGCCGCTCAATAACTACGTCATGCACTCAGTGGCGAGGACCGTGGACCTTCTGCGCGAAAATCCGGGGAGTAAGGGCTTAGTGACCGCAAATGGCGGACTGCTCACCAAACATGCACTTTGCATTTATTCGACGGACGCGCCCGAAAAGCCCTTCGCCTGGGCCAACCTGCAGGATGAGGTCGACGCCATGCCGCGTCGCGAAGTGACTGAAGAACACGACGGAAGTGCGACAATAGAAACCTATGTAGTCATGTACGACGCGGAGGCACAGCCGAGCACGGCGCACGCCGCTTGTCTCTTAGACGACGGTAGTCGAACCTGGGCCAATATCGCGGATCGGGCCACGGTCACTGCAATGACGAAAGAAGAGTTTTGCGGTCGCGCCGGAAAAATTGACGGTGCCGGTGGTTTGACCCTCCAATAATGTGAACCTCCAATCAGCTCTGGTTCGGATAATCCGGTAGATTGAAACCGAACATCCGCTTGGCATTGAGACCGAGAATTCGCGCGCGCTGGTCGTCGTTCATCTTTTGCATGGTGCGTTCGATGGCGGCGGCAGAGTGAGGCCAGGTTCCTTCATGGTGTGGGTAATCGTTCGCCCACATGAAATTATCCCAAAGGTTATACTCCTCTGCCAGCAAAAGGCCTGCCGGGTCTTCTTGGAAACTAGCGGCACCGTTGGAGCGGAAGTAGTCGCTCGGCAGTCCCTGGAGTTTCGGGCGGACCCAGAAATGATGTTTCTTGTATGCCTCGTCCATGGCGTCGAGCACCCAGGGTACCCAGCCAATGCCGGCCTCGATCAGCGCAAACTGAATCCTCGGGAAGCGTTCCAAGACACCGGACGAGCAGAGGTTCGCTAACGGCTCGATGGTTGGAGAGAGCGAGTGCGTCACGTAATTGATGACAGCGCCTCCATTGCCCTTGGACGCCCGTGGATCGCGTCCGGTGGACACATGGAAGGTAATCGGCAGGCCGGTTTCTTCGATCAGCGCCCACATCTTGTCGAAAACTGGCAAGTTGTAATTGTCATGGTCGACGTCGTGCGCGCCAAAGATAGGTTTACAGGGCAACGTCAGGCCGCGGAATCCCAAGGCGGCAACTCTTTCGATTTCTGTCATCGAACCCTCGATATCGCCGGTCGCGATGGCCGCTAAGGGAGAAACGATGTCATTGTGATTGCCGAATTCCTCCCACGCCCACTCGTTCCATACCTTACATTGCGCCATGGCGAAGACCGGATCCGGCGTCGCCCACATGGCGAGGCCCTTGTTCGGGAACATGATCTCGCCATCAATCCCGTCATATTGATTGTCTTCGAGGCGGCCCTCGACAGTGGCGCCCGCTTTGCCGCGCACACCGTCTTCGCCCAGCATTTTGAAGTCGAATACTTTGGACGGGCGATAGCCTTCGGTAATGCGCCATTTGCCACCCTTGTCGTCGACTTCCACGCGTGGAATGCGATCTAGATATTTTTTGTCGATGCGCTTCTCCCACAGATCGAACGGTTCGTTCACATGGGTATCGGCGGAAATCATCAGGTACTTTTTAGGGTCGTCGCGCCGCGCGGTACGCTTCCAGCCCTCGGGGCCGGGCGTCTCGCGCCGCCACTGATTTTCCGCATTGGTTTCGTATTTAGGCTGTTCGGACATTGTGCTTTTCTCCTGCCACTCACCCGTCGACAGGCTAAAGGTGAGGATTTGTATGCGCTATCTTCCAAGCAAAGCTCTATTTCGCCGCCAGGCGCCACTGCACCAGCGTATAGGGTGGCTCGGCATCGTCATGGGGCTCGAACACCGCTTCGACCTTGGAGCCTATCACAACATCCTGATGCGGGTCGCCCAATAGATTGCCGATCATGCGGACATTTCCGGCCTGAGGCAGTTCGACCAGCACCACGAGATAGGGTCCTTGGTCCTTGAGCGCGGGATGCACGGGATGCCAGGGGCGTTCCCAACTGTAAATCCTGCCGCTGGGTTCGATCTGTTTCCAGGTCATGTTGAATGAGCGGCAGTTATGGCAGACCCATTCCGGGCCCCATTGCCAGGTGCCGCAATCGCTGCATTTCTGGACCATAAGTTTACCGTGCCGGGTCGCTTCCCAATAATTCTTATCGAGACCGTCTCCTTGCGGGACAGGGATCGGCATGCCTTTGGGCAAATAACTCTCGCTCATAACGTGTCCTCCGATCCCATGATGATGCTGCTGACATGGTGGACCATCGGTCCGGCGATGTTGATGGCGACGTCGGCGCCCGGAACCTGATTAATGGATTCGCCCCGGATCTGCCGAACCGCTTCGATTTGCAGTCCAAGTCCGTGCATGTAGCACTCAGCCAAGTTTCCGCCGCTGGTGTTGAGCGGCATCTTGCCGCTGGGCGCGATCAGGTTTTCCAATTGGAAAAACTCATTGCACTCCTCCGGTGCGCAGAAGCCGTGCTCGACGACTGCCATCATCACGCCGATGGTGAAGTTTTCGTAGCTCTGCACTACATTGACATCGCCGGGGCTGACTCGCGCCATCTCGTAAAGGCGGGGCGCCAAAGTGGCGAAGCTTGAGGACGGAAAGTTACTGGCGTTCATGACCGGTGCACCGCACCGATGATCGGAGCCTTGAGCGGCGCCCAGAATAAAGGCCGGTTTTTGCTTCAGATCGCGCGCCTTTTCCGCCGATACGATGATGCAGGCGGCGGCGCCGTCATTCTCCTGGCAACAATCGAACAAGCGGCAGGGCTCTGCGATCCAACGGGAATCCTCGTATTTCTCGTCTGAAAGGGGCCGGTTGTACATCACCGCGCGTGGATTGTTTTGCGCATGGGTGTAAGAGGCCATGGAGATCGATCGGAGAACGCTGTGATCGACGTCGTATTCATGCATGAACCGCATCGCCCGCATCGCGTATTTTTGTAATGGAGACATGATGCCATAAGGCGACATATAGGCGGCGTCGCCGCTGACATGAGGATCGGGCGCACTCTGGCCGAACCGCCTGAATTGCCCCTGCGCGAGACCCCGGAAGGCGACCACGCAATCAGCATAGCCGCAAGCAACCGCGGCCGATGCATTGCCGACCGCGGCCGCAACACCGCCGCCGCCGCCGCCCCAATTCATGTTGGAGTATTTTAACTCCTTGATGCCGAGGGCCGCTGCGATCCGCGTGGGCTCATTGCGATCGTTGGAGTAGGAAGCGAATCCGTCGATCTCATCTGGAGAGATGCCCGCATCCTCGCACGCGGCCAATATGGCTTTGAGCACCAGGACGAACTCGTTGTCCGGCGATTGCCCGTGTTTGTAATAGGTCGTCTCGCCGACTCCGGCGACCGCCGTTTTTCCTCTGATGGTCCGTTCACTCATGCGCTGCTTCGCATCCTTTGCAAAATGTCTTAATAGGCAAAGTGAAAGCAAAATGACCTTCGGCAAGGGGAAGAGCTTTAGCGGCGCAACGCACCCGCGTTGGCCGCAAGTCCGGCAGCGACCGCAATGAGGATCGCCAGGATTCCGTATATTTCGGGGAAATTGTGCGCGAGATTAAATATCTCGGCCTCGATACCGCTTTTCGAGACATAGAGCGGCGTTTTTTGTGCGCTGATCATTTCGCCGTTGCGCACGAGGAAGGCTTCCAGATTATAGATACCCGTCGGTACATTTGCGGGAAAGAAAATTTCCGTTCGGAACAGCCTGCCACCGAGCACGCTGACCCGGCCTTCCAGCATGCCATAGTGACCAAGGTTCTGTTTCCTGCGGATCAACGCGGTCTGGAAATCCGCCTTCTCGGCAGGGCCGATTTTCTCGCGGGGCGAGAAGTCGAGATACTCGACACCGATCTGGTGGCGTTCCCGGAGTGTGAACGGCAACCATTCATCGAGTTCCGCGCTCGCCATGACTTGGTAAAAGGAAATCGCGTCGTTGAAGGTAACGGAAGCATCATTGGCCCAGACGCCGGCGACACGCGCCTTGCGGCGCATGGTTATCGGTTTTCGGGGGCCTTGGACGACAACGACCACGTTCCCTTCACCCTCAATCGCGCCGTAGAGCAACACTTGTTTACCGGTGAATCCTAAGTCGATTTTGACTAAGTGTTCGGAAAGATCGGCGACCAACGCATCAGCCAAGGTCGTCCGTCCCATCGTGGCAAGCAACACGATCAGGGCAATGCGAGTGAGCAGGCGGATCATCATCTTCAATGCCCTCCCGTAAAGCCGATGTTGTAAAGATCATCGGGAGTCATCACCAAGTCGAATCCGATTTTCGCGCAAACCGCGAGGACGATCAACGCCAGCAAGCCGCGTAATTGCTCGCCCTTGAGCTTGGAGCCGACGACCGTGCCGATTTGCGCGCCGATAACCGCACCGGCCAGCAGCAGGAAGGCGAGGACAAAATCCACCGTTTGGTTCAGGGATGCCTGCCAAAACGTAGCGTTCGCCGTGACGAATATGATCTGAAAGAGCGACGTGCCAACGACGACATTGGTCGGCATGCCGAGTAGATAAATCATTGCGGGAACCATGACGAAGCCGCCGCCGACACCCATGATGGCTGACAAAATACCGACAAGGACGCCAATGG
>CAJWTF010000095.1 GCA_913046825.1 uncultured Rickettsiales bacterium
CATCTAAACCCTGGCGCTCATACTCCCTCAACTGTTCGACGATTTCTTCAGGCTGCCCCGCCACGCTAATGGTGCGTATTATTTCCGGCGTGATGAACCGAGCCTCTTTGGGGTCAAGATAGCTGTAATGGCTCTTGTGCATATCCTGATGCTGTCGCGCTTCATCGCGTTCTTCCAAGAAGGCCAGATAGTCCTTCCAGATCGGCTTTACTTAATCAGGTGGATCCTCGCCGGTCTCCTTATAGCGTTCGACCAGATAGTGCACATTCACCATGATACCAGAGCCAATTTCGGCAATTGCCCACTCTGACTCGAGGGCCTCACCCGGCTCCAGAATCAAGAGTTTCACCAAGGCGTAGGTCTTGAAATCGTCCAGCGAACGGCCCGCCCGTTCGGCCCCTCGGCGGACATTCGCAAGCGCACGCGTGATGGAGCCGCCACGCGGGATCCCAGTAATCAATCCATCGCCAAGCTCACCGGCCAGCGCCTGTGCGCCCGGCCCGAAGCCACCCACGTGAACCGGAATAGGGTCCGTCACGTTAAAGTAGCCGAAATCCTGATTGGCAAATGTGATTGGGTGGGTCACGCCGTCGAGTGTGAACTCAACTTCTTCGCCACGTAACAAAGCACTCACAACCCTGATGTATTAATTGAACTCCGCCACCTTCGCAGGCGGATGTCCCAACATCCGCATCGCGGTATTGCTGGTACAGAGCCCCACAAAACAACGCCCCGGCGCCAGACGATTGATTGTGGCGACACCATTTGCCGCCACCGGCGCCAGACGTAATCCCGCTACCGCGACGCCGGTGCCAAGCTGCAAGCGCTGGGTCCATTGCGCCACCAAGGTCATCACCGACCAAACGTTGGAGCGGATCATCGGGCTATCCGTCATCCAGCAAAAATTGTAACCGAGGTTTTCCGCATGAACGGCGACGCCGACTTCGTCGATTTTGTTACAACTGATGCCGAATTCCATACGTCGCCCCTCGTGATTTATTCCGGCGCCTCGAACTCGCGCAATTCTCGATCAAGACGTACACCCGCATGCGCGCGCGGCCGCGCCAAAGGCGCCAATAGACTGTAGATGACCGGAATGAGAATTAATGTGAAGACCGTTGATATGCCGAGGCCGCCAAAGACAACCCACCCGATGGCGCCCCGGGCTTCCGCACCCGCACCACTACCCAAGATCAACGGTAACGCGCCCAAAACAGTGGAGAGCATGGTCATCATTACCGGGCGCAATCGCGTTAACGCCGCCTCATGGACCGCCTCCAGGACGGAATGCCCCCGGTCGCGGAGTTGGTCCGCGAACTCCACGACGAGAATTCCATTTTTGGCCATTAAACCCACCAGCATCACCAGGCCAATTTGGCTGTAAATATTGATCGAGGTGCCGGTCACCTTCAGGGAAAAGACTGCCGCCGCTAGACCGAAGGGTACGGTCAGAATGATGACCAGGGCGCTTAACAAGCTTTCGAACTGTGCCGCCAAGACAAGCAAGACAACGAGGACCGCGATCGCGAAGGTAATCGCGACTTCGTTGGAGGTATCCTTCAAAGTTGCGGCTTCGTTGATGAAATGCAGGCCGATCCCCGGCGGCAGGCTTTCATCGGCTAAAACCTCGATACGCTCGACCGCCTTGTGCATCGCGTAGCCGGGTGGCAAGGACGCCTCAATCTCAATGGCACGTTTCTGAGCCGAGCGGTCCAACTCCGCCGCCACACCTTCTTCCGTGAGGGTGACAAACGCGGAAAGCGGTACGAGTTTCCCACCGGTCGAACGCACAAACAGGTTTTTCAAGTCGCTCGGATCGTCGATGGCGCCCGCCGCGGATTCAAGCATTACAGGGACAGACCTGTCCTCCACGTTCAGCTCCGCGACCTCGAACCCATCGACCATCGCCCGCAATGTATTGACGATCCCTTCGATGGGAATACCAAGGTCTTCGGACCGCCGCCTGTCGACGGTCAGGGAAAGCTGCGGTTGGGTTTGCTGGAACTCGATCTCCAGATCTTCCAGCTCCGGCGCCTTCGTTCGCAAGACGTCGAGAAATCCATCCGCCGCCGCCGCTATATCCTTGTAATTGGAGCCGGTCAGAGTAAATTCGATTCGACCGCCAGCACGGCGCAAATTCAAGCTGTTCGGCGTGCGAATCCGAGCCGTTGCACCTGGAATCGCCTTAAGCGGCCCGCGCAGGGCTTTCGCGATATCTTGCTGGCTACGACTACGCTCTGACCACGGCGCCAACGGTGCGATGATATAATTTCGGTTCAGATCCCACCGGCCCACGATCGAGAGAATATTCGTCACTTCACCGCTCTCACGCAGGGGCTCCAGCAATGCTTCGGCACGAGCTGATTGCCGATCCATATAATCGAGCCCAACACCGTCCGGGCCCTGCATCATTACAATGATCGCACCCCGGTCCTCGCGAGGTAGTAACTCACGGTCAATGCTCGGAAACACTATCAAGGCGGTGGACGCAAGCACAACGGCACACCCAATGACCAGTATCCCAGCCCTTAGCGTGAAATCGAGAAGTCGGCGATAGAGTGACACGACCCAATCACCGGCACGCTCGATCACACCACCACCCCGTTTGCCACTTCCAGCTGGCAATCGGGACGCCAACATCGGACACAGAGAGAGTGCGACAAAGGAAGAAATCGCAACGGCAATGGCCAAAACGAAGCCGAACTCAGTGAATAACTTCCCAGCCGTGCTCGGCAAAAACGCAATCGGAAGAAATACCGAGATTAGCGTCGCGGTCGTCGCGAGCACCGCAAAAAACACCTGCCGCGTGCCGATCACGGACGCCGCGAACGGTTTCATCCCGAGGTTCCGTTGGCGCTGTATATTCTCCACCACCACAATAGCGTCATCGACGATCATTCCCGTTGCTAGAACGAGAGCCAATAGTGTCAGAATATTGATCGAAAATCCCAGCAGCCAAATCGCTGCAATCGTGCCGACAAGGGCAATGGGGATCGCCACCGCCGGAATCAGCGTCGGCCGAAGCGAGCCCATGAACATATAAATCACCGCGATCACGACGAGCACGGCAATCGATAGACTAACGATCACTTCGCGCACAGAACTACGAATGAAATGCGCATCATCCGAGATCACCACAAGGTCGATATCTTTCAGGCGGTGGTTCAACCGTTCGATGGCTTTGCCAACTTCGTCCGAAATCGCGATGGTATTCGATTGTGCACGCCGGATAATCCCGAGCCCCACAACCTTCCGCCCATTGAGCAAACTGCGGCTTTCCGCCTCAGCCGGGCCATAGAACGCCTGCCCAACATCGGCGAGACGGATATCTTCCTTGATAGCAAGTCGCTCGATCGCATCCGGTCGCCACACCGACGCATCGGCACGGACCATCAACAGTTGGTCGTTCGACTTGAAGCTACCTGCCGGTACATCCAGGCTCGTGCTCGACAAGACACTTGCAACATCGTCGATGGAAAGCCCGTAACTCGCCAACCGTAGCGGATCGATAACCACCCGCAGCACTTGTTCTTGATCTCCGAACAACTCAACCGCGGCCACCCCGGGGATAGCGGTGAGCTCCGCGCCGATGTCTTCCTCCGCCAGCCGCGTTAATGCCTCTTGCGAGAGCTTGTCGCTCACCAAGGCGAGGCGAATGATCGGCAGAGAATCCGCGTCCGCTTTAACGATGGTGATGTCTTCGACGCCTTCCGGTAGGTCCCGTTCAATGCCGGCCACGGCTTCACGGATATCATTCGCGGCGACGTCCAAGTCGGCATCAGGTGAGAATTCTCCCCGAATACGGGCATTATTCTCCTCGCTCGCGGCGTTGATCGTCTGGACGCCCGAAACACGCGCGACCGCCCCTTCGATGACGCTGGTCACCTCCGCATCCATCGTCTCGGGCGAGGCACCGTCGAAAAACGCACGCACCGTGACCACAGGACGGTCGACATCGGGCAGCTCACGTACTTCGACCCCTTGAATGGCGGCAAGCCCGGCGATCACTATTAACAGATTAAGGACGACCACCAATGTCGGGCGGCGCACGGAAAGTGACGGTAGATCGCTGATGCGGCTCATCCGCCTTTGCCCGTCGGCGACGGCGTAGGCGAAACTGTCGCGGCGAAGGGCTCCGTTCGTAGTTTCTGCGCCGCGCGTAGGCCCTGGACACCTTCGACGACAATCGTATCGCCCGCGCCCAAAGGCCCGTCGACGAGGATACGTCCTTTGTCACGCCGCACAATTGAAACGAAGACTTTTTCCGCCTTGTTATTCGTCACACGCCACAAATAGGCGCCGTCTCGGCTCCAGAGGACCGCTACTTCCGGGATCGTCGCATATCGGCCGCCCGTGAACGCAATTTGCACGTCGAAAGACGTTCCGGGCCGTATGGCGTCCCCCTTATTGGGAATGGCCGCCTTAATCCGCAATGTGCGTGTCACCGGATCAATCCGGCTTCCTAGCTCTGCCACCGCACCTGCCAACACGACCTCGCGCCGCGTCCACGGCCGCAATGCCACCGGATCACCGGGGCGCAACCGCGCGGCAAATTCCTCAGGCAAATTGAAATCCACTAAAATTGACGACCTGTCATCCAATGTCACGATCATGGTTTGTTCGGACACCCGGTCTCCGCGCTCGATATCCGTCAAACCGACGACACCGTCAAAGGGAGCGTAGACCGTCCGATCCCGGAGAGACGCCCGCGCTTGCGCCAAGCGCAGACGAGCACTTTCATGCTCGGTCTCCGTTGTCTGCAATCGGGCGACCGAAGCCGCACCGCTCGGCGCCAAACGTTGTAGCCTTTTGACCTGCCGGGCGGCTTCCTTCACGGCCACTTCCGCCAGGCCGACAGCCAATAGTTGATGCTTTGAATCCAAACGGACCAAAACATCGCCCCTTTTCACCCGCTCGCCGGCCTTGAAAGACACCTCAATTACTTCACCGGAAACGGAGGGATGTATCGATGCAGATTTTAGCGCCTCCCCGGTACCGACCGCTCGCAGAACAACCTTGTCGTCCGCGAATTTTATGGGTTCGACGAGCACCAAAGTAGCGCCAGCCCTTTTGCGTGCACCGTTCCCTGGCGACGCGTCGCCATCGGCCAAGAAAATCCACCATCCCAACGCCACGACGCCCGCAAGAGCCGCAATGACGACCATTTGCGTCGTTAGCCGGACGGTCTCTCGACCTGCTGCTTCATATTTTTCGCTCAAATCGACACCTACATTAGAATTGCGCCAGCGATTTTAGAGCGAAGCCAGGATCACACACCAGTGAAGTTAATCATTTCACCCATCACAAAATTTAAGTCATGCAGTATTTTCATTCAATTTATTCATTTATTATTACTTCACGAATACATAAATTTACTTTTCCTCTACACTTGAGTTTATTTGCACAAGTCGATAATATTTTGATAAATTCATCTGCCGCACAGGTTATTGGTTTAGTCAGCCGTGCGGCCTCAACGAAGCGACAAGGGCGATACCATGGCCACCGCGAACAAAAGCGCGACGAAATCTTCATTCCTCCCCGCCGGTATGAGCGCCATTTTACGCCACCGGTCGGTCGAATTCGTCGGAGGCGGAATGATCGTGATTGCCTTGGCCCTGCTGGTCGCATTTGCCAGCTACGCTTCAGGCGATCCGTCACTGAATACGTCGACTGCAGGTGGAGAGATTCGGAACTTATTAGGAGCGGCAGGTGCCCTGGCAAGCGACCTCCTTCTGCAATCCCTTGGGTTGGTTGCATTGTTCGGCGTCATCCTCCTCGCCGGATGGGGCTGGCGCTTGGTCAGCAAACACCGCATTGCGGCACCCTGGCTTCGTCTCGCTCTGCTCCCTGCAGGATTGCTGATCGCAGCACTTGCGCTGTCACATACGAGTTCGCCGGAAAGCTGGCCGTTCCGTGGTGGGCTCGGGGGAGTGGTCGGCGATATGTTGCATTTCTGGACGCTCGATTTATTGATTGAGCCGGTACCACGTTGGTGTTACGTGGCCGTGATGGCTGCAATCGCCGGCGGCGTTCTTTTATACACACTAGGGTTTTCCGCTCGCGAGTGGCAAAACGGCGCCCTCCGTATTTGGCACGGGAGCAAGTTCGCATTTCAAATGGCAGGCAATCTCCAGCGTCGTACAAAGCCGCAGGAGAAGGAAGAAGAGACAGTCGCGGACCGCCCGGAGAAGATCGGATTTTCGTTCCGAAAACTTATTCCGACCATCGCCCTTCGCCGTAGCAGCCAAGATCGGATCGAGCCTACCTTTGGTGAAAACACCAATGACTTTAATGCGCGACCGGTGGAGGTGGTCTCGACCAGAAAACCCATCGACCCAGACCTCGTTGCACCTAAGAAGGAGACGACTAAACCGGGACGCCGCGCCCGTGAGGCAAAACAACGCAAACTCGATTTGCGAAGCCCCGACGACGGCTTCCAACTACCACCCCTCGAATTGATTGACGACGCGCCGCCAGGCGAGCGCTCAATGGAAATGATCAACGAGGAAGGATTGCAGCAAAACGCCCGGTTCCTCGAAGGCGTCCTCGATGACTTTGGTGTGCGCGGTGAAATCGTCAAAGTCCGCCCTGGGCCCGTCGTCACGCTTTACGAACTGGAGCCCGCACCGGGTACTAAAACCAGCCGTGTAATCGGACTATCCGACGATATCGCACGCTCCATGAGCGCCATCTCCGTCCGCTCCGCGGTTATCCGCGGGCGCAACGTGATCGGCATCGAACTGCCGAATGCAAAGCGCGAGACGGTGTATCTTCGGGAATTGCTTGCGTCCGAAACATTCGAAAAGAACACCAGCAAACTGCCGATGGTTCTCGGCAAGGATATTGGCGGCAATCCTGTCATCGCCGACCTATCCCGCATGCCTCATCTTCTGATCGCAGGAACAACCGGTTCCGGTAAGTCCGTCGGCTTGAACGCGATGATCCTGTCTCTGCTCTACCGGCTGACACCGGAACAGGGCAAATTAATAATGATCGATCCCAAGATGTTAGAACTGTCGGTCTATGACGATATCCCGCACTTGTTGACACCTGTCGTCACGGAGCCGAAGAAGGCCGTGGTTGCCCTCAAATGGACGGTGCGCGAGATGGAACGTCGCTACTCCAATATGGCGAAGCTCGGCGTGCGTAATATCGAGGGATACAACAAACGAGTTGTCGAAGCCGCTGATAAAGACGAAGAGCTGACGCGAACGGTTCAGACCGGGTTCGACACGGAGACTGGCAAACCGATCATGGAGGAACAGCCCCTCGATCTGACGCCGCTCCCGTATATTATTGTTGTCGTCGATGAGATGGCGGACCTGATGTTAGTCGCTGGTAAGGACATCGAGGCGACCATTCAACGCTTGGCGCAGATGGCACGGGCCGCAGGAATTCACCTCATTATGGCAACGCAGCGCCCTTCGGTGGATGTCGTCACAGGCACGATCAAAGCAAACTTTCCGACGCGAATCAGTTTCCAGGTCACGTCGAAGATCGACAGCCGTACGATCCTTGGCGAGCAAGGCGCGGAACAATTACTCGGCCAGGGTGATATGCTCTTCATGGCCGGTGGCGGACGGATTACCCGCGTTCACGGCCCTTTGGTCCATGACGACGAAGTGGAAGCGGTCGCGCAATTTTTACGCTCGCAAGGGGCGCCAGAATATATCGATTCGGTAACCGCGGATGACGAAGACGACCCCTTCACGATGATGGAAAACGAAGAGAATTCGGGCGACGAGCTATACGACAAGGCCGTCGCCCTCGTATGCCGCGAAGGTAAGGCGTCTACCAGTTTCGTGCAGCGCCACTTGCAGATCGGGTATAACCGCGCCGCCCGTATCATCGAAAAGATGGAGAAAGAAGGCGTGATCAGCCAAGCCGACCGGGTCGGGCGACGAGAAGTCCTCGCGGGCGACCACAGCTCCTAAATCGGCGCGTGCCGCAGATTCAGGTTGCGAATTCGGACGCGCCCCCCAACTGTCTGGGTTATGTCCATCAACGATAAAATTAAACGGATCAGTCTTGCCGCGCGCTTCGCGCTTTGCCTAGTCTGTATGCCTTTACTCGCTGCCGCCGACACACCGACGGAAACCCAGATTGATCGCATCGAGAGCTATCTCAATACGCTGCGCACCCTTGAAGCACGTTTCGTTCAGAACAACCCGGACGGCGGATTCGCGCAAGGTAAGTTGTACCTTCACCGTCCCGGTCGTATGCGCTTCATATATGATCCACCCGTCCCGCTGCAATTATATGCCGACGGTAATCTGCTCATCCATGTCGACACCGAACTGGAACAGGTGAGCCACTATCCACTCGACGAAACGCCGGCCCATTTCCTTTTGCGGGCGGATATTAGTTTGCGGAAGGGACTTACGGTGAAGTGGTACAAGCATGCCAACAAGGTTGTGCGCGTCGAGTTGGTTGATGGAAAAAATCCAGATATCGGCTCTGTTATGTTGACGTTCTCGGATGCGCCGCTTCAACTCCGTTCCTGGACGATTACCGACGCTCAAGGGCTGCGGACCGAACTTGCCCTTGTCGATGCACGATTTGGCGGCCAACTCGACCCCGAATTGTTTCGGTTTACCGATACTTTCGAAGGTCCGGGGAACTAACACGAGAAATCAGGGCTCGACAGAACGCGACTTGCGACCCATTCTTAGAGTCATGAAAGCCTCGAAATTGCCGTTGATCGGCATTCCCGCCACCCCCCATGAGAACGAGGGGCACACGTCCCACAGGGTCAGTGAAAAATACGTTTACGCCGCTGCCGAGCTGACCAGATGTGTTCCGATCTTGATCCCCGCCATCGGAGAATGTGTGAGCAACAGTTGTTTACTGGAAGTCTTGGACGGCATCATGCTGACCGGCGGGCGCCCAAACGTCGAACCACATCACTACGGCGGCGAGCCCAGCATTGACGGAACACCGCATTGCCCCGAGCGCGACGCGACAACGCTTCCCTTGATCCGCACAGCCATCGAACGAGCAATCCCAATATTCGCCGTCTGCCTGGGAATCCAGGAATTGAACGTGGCAATGGGCGGGACATTGCATCAACGGGTGCAGGAAATGGACGGCAAACGGGATCACCGCATGGACCGGACCATCCCAATTGACGAGCGCTTCGAAGACAAACATCCCATCGATATTCAACCGGGTGGCCTATTAGAAGAATTGTTCAATGGCGCGCATCGCGTCATGGTCAATTCGCTCCATGCACAGGCGGTTGACCGACCGGGCGACGGTGTTTTCGTCGAAGCCATCAGCGATGACGGTGTCATCGAAGCTATCAGCGTTCCCAAGGCACCTGCCCTCACTTTTGGTGTTCAATGGCATCCGGAACACCCGAACAACCGGGAAAATAACGTCAACGGTCGCCTATTCGCGACGTTCGGCGATGCCGTGCACGCCCATTGCGGTGAACGAACGGGAATGAGCACCAGCACGAGAGCTGCCTGACACGAAGGGAAATGGCGCGAGCATGCATGAAGTCCGCGATATTAAATGCCAGGTCGAGGCTCTCGATCAGCTGACCCACGACACCCGCCTCATTCGTCTGAGTGTGACGGACGGCCCGCCGCTAGAATTCAGCGCCGGACAATACGCCAAAGTAATCTACGCCAATAATGTCGAAAAATATTATTCCATTGCCAGCCTGCCGGGCGATACGAGCATAGAATTCCACATCCGGCGCTCCGGCGATGGTGGCAGCAGCAGCCATTTCGTGCTCGACGAGCTTAGTATCGGCGACCCGGTGACGGTGACAGCACCGATGGGTAATTCCTATTTCCGTGCCGACCATAAAGGTCCAATACTCTGCGTCGCTGGAGGCTCCGGCATGGCGCCAATCCGGTGTATCGCGGAGACCGCGATTGCGCGGGGAGATGGCCGGGACGTTCATCTTTATTTTGGCGTGCGAGACGAGCAGGATATATATTTCGAAAAGCGCTTCTCGGCTTTAACCGAAGAGCACGCACATTTCCACTTCACACCGGTTCTCTCCGAAGCTTCCAGCAAGACTGATCGGCGGACCGGTTTCGTGCACGAGGCCATCGAGGACGACCTTCCCTCCTTTGATGGCTGGAAAGCCTATCTTTGCGGCCCCCCGATCATGGTGGATAGCGTCACCAAGCTTCTAAAGGAACGTGGCGTTCACGAAGACGACATCTACGCCGACGCATATTGACCCAATCGCAGCCCAAAGGCAGTTTGCGCCGCTGCCGGTCCATTCGACTGCATCGAGTATTTGTAACGACAGGTTAGATCATGAGCAATTTTGCTATCCCGCTTTGGGAAACGCCCTCCATTCCAGTCGTCGACGGCGACCCCTTCCCTGTCCATCGCATCTTCTGCGTTGGCCGGAACTATGCGGCGCATGCGCGCGAGATGGGCCATGACCCGGATCGTGATCCGCCATTCTTCTTCGCGAAACCCGCCAACGCCGTTGTCGCGAACAACACCACGACGCCCTATCCGGACGAGACGCAAGATATGCATCCGGAAATCGAGATGGTCGTCGCGCTCAAATCCGGCGGCTATCGAATTGCGGAAGACCAAGCGCTCGACACCGTTTTCGGATATTGCGTGGGCCTCGATATGACACGGCGCGACATGCAAAGCGGTTTTAAGGACATGGGACGCCCGTGGGACATGGCGAAGGGCTTCGACCGATCGGCACCGATGAGTGAAATTCACACAGCCGCGTCTGTGGGTCACATTTCTTCCGGCGCGGTTACCTTGGCGGTGAATGGTGACGTCCGGCAAGAGGGTGATGTCAATCAGCTGATCTGGAATATCCCGGAGACGATCTCCTTCCTTTCCAGTCTGATCACGCTCTGCCCTGGCGATCTGATCATGACCGGCACCCCCTCTGGCGTCTCCGCCGTTGTTAAGGGTGACCACCTGATCGGCCACGTGGACGGATTGACTGACCTTGACATTCGGATCGACTGAAGGAAATCCTCATCGCCATGAAACTGATTACCTGGAATATCAACTCTGTCCGCTTGCGCATGCCTTTGCTGGCCAAACTGACAGAAGAGGAAAAACCTGACGTTGTGTGCCTGCAAGAAATTAAGGTCCACAGCGACCTGTTTCCTTCCAAGGATATCGCAGCCCTCGGATACGAGCATATGCATTTCCGGGGTATGAAGGGTTACAACGGCGTCGCCATCCTCTCTCGCCTGCCGTTCAAGGAAACGGACGGCAAGGATTTCTGCGAAAAGAGCGATTGCCGCCATCAGTCGGTGACCTTCGAGGACGGCGTCGCGTTGCATAATTTCTATGTGCCGGCCGGCGGCGACATACCGAATGTCGACGAGAACGAGAAATTCGCCCACAAGATGGCTTTCCTCGACGAGATGACCGAGTGGTTCGCCACAAATCACAAGAGCAAGGACCCAGCAATCTTGGTTGGCGATCTGAACATCGCACCGCTCGAAAGCGATGTCTGGTCGCACAAGCAGCTCTTAAAAGTGGTCAGCCACACACCGATCGAGATCGAAAAGTTGGATGCCGTCCGGCAAAGCAATGATTGGGTCGACGCCGTGCGCCATCTCATTCCGCCGGAAGAGACGCTATATAGTTGGTGGAGTTATCGTGCCCGCGATTGGGATGCCGCCGACAAGGGCCGGCGTCTTGATCATGTGTGGGTGACACCGCCCCTGGTCGACAAATTGAAAAGCGCCACCGTTCTGCGCCCAGCTCGTGGCTGGGAGAAGGCGTCGGATCACGCACCGGTCATCGTCGAGATCGGCTAATCGGCGACCTTTACGACTAGTTTTCCAGTATTCTCTCCGCAGAATAGCATCGCGAGTCCGTTCGGCGCAGATTCCAAGCCATCGATCACGTGCAGTTGCTGCTTGAGTTCGCCGGACTTCAGCTTGGCTGAAATCCATTGCCGTGCCTCGTCATAACGATCATTGAAATCGGAGACGATGAAACCTTCCATCCGGGCCCGCTTACCGATCAATAATCCGGTATGGATAATCCCATATCGGTTCGAGCCCGCCGTCTGCGAAATGCGCCCACAAAGAACGATACGCCCCTTCATCCGAATATTGGCCAATGCCGCGTCCAGCGTCGGGCCGCCGACATTGTCGAAATATAGGTCCACACCCTCGGGGAAAGCCTCCGCCACTGCAGCGTTCATATCGGCGGCGGCTCGGTAGTCAATCGCGCGGTCGATCCCGAGCTCTTCCGTCAAATACCGGCACTTCTCCGGTCCACCGGCGATGCCAACGACACAGCAGCCTTCCAGCTTGGCGAATTGCGCGGCCATCTGCCCAACCCCACCGGCAGCGCCGGAAATCAAAACCGTGTCTGAATGCGTGAGCGAGCCGACGGCATGGATACCGAACCATGCGGTCAGCGCCGTCGTTCCCAAAGGACCGATCCAGTCCTCAATTGAGCCCAACGAGAGGTCTAGCTTATGCGTTCCCGCAGTGGGAAGCGTCGGGTGGGTTTGCCAGCCTAGGCGCCCTTGGACGTAGTCTCCCGGCTCAATTCCCGCGATCTTGCTTTCGATCACACGACCGACCCCACCGGCCCGCATCACGTCGCCGATACCGACCGGCGGCACGTAGCCGGGGTTCTTGTCCATCCATACGCGCATGGCGGGATCGACCGAAAGATAGATGCTTTCCACCAACACCTCGCCCTCCTCAGGCATGAGTATCGGCGCGGTTACTTCTTCGAAATGTTCGGGTCCCGCAAGGCCAATCGGCCTTGATTTCAAAATGATTTGGCGGTTCACATTGCGCATCTCGAATTCCTCTCCCAGTGGCGATCCGGTCAGGAAGTTAGGGGCTTCACGTTACGCCGCCAGTAGAGTGCGGCCAGAAGCCACAAAATTAACCCTTGTCCCGCAACTAGTGCGAGCCCGATGGGTGCCCCCAACCAGTCAGCCAGGAATCCGGCATAGAGAATACCAATCGGCATGGTGCCTACGCTGACGGCCAACAACCCCATCACACGCCCTCTGATTTCAGGCGGTGCCACGGAAAGCAGGATCGTGCTCTGCATGGACGAAAATCCGGATATCCCCAGGCCCGCCAGCAACAACACGACGAGCGACGTCTCGAAGAGCGGCGACAACGCGAAGAGTATGATACCTGAGAGAAACATAAAGGATCCACAGACGAAAAATCTCCCGTATCGGGACGGTCGCACCGTCATGCCAACGAAGACGGCACCCAGCAACGCCCCCAAGCCTTCGGATGACGCCAAGACCCCGACGGGAAATGCGCTCAAGCCCAGCGTATCCCGACCGATAACCGGCAGAATGCTGGCAAACGGAAACCCGAAGGCATTCACAATAATGGTGATGGATAATACGCCGACCACGATCGGCTCACTCCGTGCATAGCGGAAACCTTCGATCAGATTGGTCAGCACCTTTGGGGCGGGTCCGCTTGGTTTGTGCTGCAGGTATACCATACGCCAGACCACGAATGCCGCCGTTGCGTATAGGATCGCGCCCAAAAAATAGGCGCCGTGCAATCCCATGAACTCCAACAGAAATCCGCCCAAAGCCGGCCCCAACATACGGGTGCCGTTATTGGTACCGGTATCGAACGCCATGGCAACGCCAACGCGCTCCGTTCCCGCAGCCTCTCCGATCATTGTGCGACGGGTCGAATAGTCGGTCGATGTAAAGGTCCCACTGAGGAACGCCGCCAAGCCGATATGCCACAGAGCGACCGTGCCCGTCACAGCAAGCAAACCCAGAAGTGCCGAGACGACGCTCATCGCAATCAGTCCGCCGAGCAGAATACCCTTGCGGCTAACTTGGTCGGCAATAACACCGATCCAAGCGCCGAACATCACCAGTGGCGCCCACCGCAAGAATAGGAAAACAGCCACCATGATGGCGGAATCAGTCAGATCAAAGACAAATACGCCGACGGCCAGTGACTCGAGCCACCGCATCGTGCTCGCGATTGCACCAGCGTACCACAAGCGACCGAATGATGTTTCGCTGAACAGCACCCGGGTTATCGCTCGCGCGCCGGGGCGGCCTTCTCGAGCGGCTTGTGTGGACACTAAGTGTCGTCCAACTTCTGCCATTGCACCACCGCCTGCTGCAACCGCCAGGTTGTCAATTCCAGCCACCGAGCATGATCGCGCATGACCCCGATGGCTATTTCCGGGATCTCGTTGAACAGCCGACAGACGAGATCTTTGGATATCTGCAAGGCGACCAATTCGCTCGTCGATGTCACCGTACGGGCCGCGTCGCAGAGAACGGCAATCTCACCGACCAACTCGTGATCCTTAATCGTGGCCACGGAGAGCGATCCACCCGGAGTATTTAATGAAATATCGGCTTCACCTTCAATGATGACATAGGCGTAGTCGCCACCCTCGCCTTCCTCGAACACCACTTGGCCCGGATCGAATTTCCCACGATCACTGGTAAATGC
>CAJWTF010000096.1 GCA_913046825.1 uncultured Rickettsiales bacterium
ACAGAGGCGGGACAACCGAACGAAGTCTCTCATCTATGGTCATATCCGGACTTGAGCGCCCGCGCTGCGGCCCGCGCGGGATCGATCCAAGACGACGGCTGGCGTGCATTTTTAAAGAAAGGTGGGCCATATCTTATGGAAATGAATAATGTGCTGTTGCAGCCAACAAATTATTCTCCTTTGAAGTAGTAAAAATAGTATCAACAATATAAATATTGAATTTGTGTCGTCGGTATTTAAATAAAAAATATATATAATTAAATGAAATTTTAATTGTTTTAATACACGGTATAATTATTCCCGCCCTATTGTCGTTATTGCAGCGCGGCAAAATACTCTTTTTAATTTTCTCAGAGATTGTAATCCTAAAATTCAGGAGATTTACAATTATTTGGATAGTAAACGTCACGAGCGTAGAGTGCCGTCGCGCGCGGATATCGATCCCATGGAGATCCCGACATTTTTGCCAAATGTCATTACCGTCGATATGGAACATGATCCACTTCGCTTGCGATACCGACTGGTCGGCACAGATGTTGTCTCCAAATGCGGCTTTGATCTGACCGGGAAATTTCTTGGCGACGCTTATTTCGGTGCCGATGCGGATGTAGTTTTGACGCATTACCAGCATATCGCAGAAAGACGGGGTATTCGTTTCGCCGACACGCCTTTTGTCGAGCCGCGGGGTTGGTACGTCTATGCTGAGCGGATCATCATGCCGCTCTCGGTCGACGACAATACGGGGCTATGATGAACATGGCGCATTCAAAACAGATGAGAAGTTCAGTAGAGCCGCTATTAAACACATCAACGGCTATGTGCTGAGCACAGCAAGAGTGGTGCCGCAAGCTTACATAGGAGGGACGGTCAAATATCCTATCATTAATGTGTGTATTCTATCTCCTAATCCAGGAGTAGTGTATCTTCGATTACGTTTTCGAGTACTTAAAGAACGTATGGCTAGATGAATCATATCGTTTTTAAAATTTCTTCAATATTTTCACCACGTTGTGGTAGGTAATCTCTCAAAAAGAAGTGAGTAAAGAAACTTTCACGTTGCCTGTCCTTGGTTACTGCTGTGTACAAGGAATTCCAACGCCAGTCCATATTTTTGCATTTCATTTTTTCTTTTTTTACAAACCAGTTTAATAACATTTGGTCTGTGCTCCATTTATAAAAACCAACACCATCAACAAAATCTTTAAATTCTGTTCTAGTAATGAATTCTTTAGGTGTTTGACCGTTTAAGTATTTTGCAAATGATTTGTTCATCACCATCAGTCCCATGTTGTAAAATTCAGCACCTAGATGATTCCAACGCCAGTCAACATCTTTTAAATTAGTGAAAGCACTGCGTGAATATATGGAAATTCTGTTTTTATATTCAGGTGTCAACGGTAATTCTCTTTCAACAACACCACCGAAGTCGTATTCTTGTGTTAAGTCTAAAAATACATTAGGTGCTGCTGGTTTTATGTATATGTCGCTGTCCACTATTGCAATTTGATCATATCTATCAAAGTATTCAAAAGCATTTTCTTTTTCGTAGATAGGCATATAACCTAATCTTTCCAGTGTTTGTGAATTTCTGCCTGTTCTTGAAGGATCTGGTCTTATCTTTAGTTTCGGTTCCGACAATACTATGTGATCTATTGAATATTTTTTACAATATTCTGCCACACTATTGATACAAGTGGTGAACAGCTTACTAGGTTTACCTACACTTGCTTGAAATATTAACCTTTTCATTTAAAATCCTTTGTGAAGATAAAAAAATTTTGGATCTAATGTAACTTTGTTATTTAAGTCAAACTCGACATCTGGTATGCCTGTGTTGATGCACCAATCTGCCGGCATAGCACCTTTATTTTTTACAAAATTTAATACTTTTTAGCGCCAGATGGCTTCAAACAGTATGCTCTAGCACCTTCCCAGCATTGTCCTACCGGCATTGGTTTAGCAGGACGAAATCCTTCAAACTTCATAACATTTGTAAATTCTTTTCTAATACTAAAAGGTTTTTTAAACACAACATCATGTTCGAATATCAACATGCTCTTCATATGTGCGCTTTGGACCGATGCGCCGGAGAATTAAGGCGAAAGATTACGCCCTAATTGAAACTTCGACATCGCCCATGCCTTCGATGGTGTAGATCACGTTATCGCCGGGCTCTGGCACCTTGGTTGCCAGGGTGGAGCCGGTAATGACGATCATGCCTTTGCGCATTGGCCAATCACGCTCGGCCGCTAGATTGGCGAGCCATGCAAGAGACTCCATCGGATTTCCCATCGCCGCACCGGTTTGGCTTTCCTCAACCCGCTCACCGTTCCAGATCAGATGCACTGGGTTGGCCGTCAGGTCGAACTCCTGCCAGTCGGCAACCTCGGGCCCCAGCACCACGCCGCCACACCATATATTGTCCGACAACATTGAAATCGCATCGAGCGTGTCGTAGTCCGCCCGCCGATCATCGATCAGTTCGAAAGCCGGATGGCAGGCAGCAACATACTCGCGAACGCTTTCCGCCGTAAACGGAGCCGAGGCGGCCGGAATGTCCTTGCCGATCCGCACGGCCAATTCGAATTCCAGCGCCAATCCGTTGAAATCACCGAGCGAGAGTTCGCTGCCCGATGGATGAATTGTCTCCCGGAAGACGAAGCCGCCACACGGTTGGTCGACCCCGCAGAGCTCCTGGATTGGTTTCGATGTCAGGGCAATTTTGTAGCCGCCAATGGGGCCACGGCTCTGCCAAAGCTCGACCAGTTTTTCCATCGCCCGGTATCCATCGTCTACGCTGTCGAGCATCATTCCGCCGAGCGGGGAATATTTCTCCCGGTCGCGGTGTTCGGCGAAACGGCGTTCCGCGACGGCGCGAATTTCAGCGTCTGTGCTCATCTCTAGTTCTCCAATCGCTTGACCAGTGCTTGGCCGAATGCCTTGCAGCCGAGCGACCCGCCAAGGTCGCGGGTGCATGTTGAGGGGGCGGCCAGTTGAGCATCCAGTGCAACATTCAACAAATGCCCGGCTTCCTTCAGCTTGTTGTCCTGCTCGCGGGCCGCGATCCAGTCCAGCATCATCGCCAGCGACAATACCATGGCGGTCGGATTGGCGATATCCTGGCCCTCAATGTCGGGGGCGGAGCCGTGGACGCATTGCGCCATGACATGGGCGTCGCCGGCGTTGATCGTTCCACCGAGGCCAAGCCCACCCGCCAGCTCATTGCCGAGGTCGGATAAAATATCGCCATACATGTTCGACGTGCAGACCACATCGAAGGCCTCCGGCGTGCGCACCATCAGCGCCGACATGGCGTCGATGATGACGTCGTCGACCTCGACGTCGGGATAGTTCTTACCAACTTCTCGCACGGTGTCGTGAAACAATCCGTCGGTCATCTTTAAGACGTTGCGCTTGGTGACAATGGTCACCTTCTTGCGCCGCTGCAGGGCGAGCTTAAAGGCCGCTTCCGCGATCTTCCGCGATGCTTCGCGGGTGATCTTGCGGACAGCAATGGCGACATCTTCCGTCACCATCATTTCTCCATTGCCGAGATGCATGGACCGGTCGGCATAAAAACCTTCGGTATTCTCGCGGGCAAACACTAGGTCCATGTGATCGACGGCGGACGGCACGCCGGGCCGGGTCTTCGCTGGGCGAATATTGGCGTAGAGATCGAGCCCGGTGCGCATGAAGGCGGAAGGCCCGCGTCCGCCTTCGGCAAGGGGCGGGTAGGCCAGGGTATCCGTTGGCCCCATGATCACCCCGTCACTCTCTCCCGCTTTCGCCAAGGCTTCGTCGGGGAAGGTATTGCCGGCAGTCTCCAGGCTCGCGAACCCGATCGGCACTTCCTCCAACGCAATGTTGAGGCCGAGTTTCTTATCGAGCGCTTTCAACGCCGCCACGGCGACGGGTACAATCTCGGGTCCGATTCCATCACCGGGCATGACGAGAAATTTCATTCCGACTTCCTTCTTCATTGTCGTGAGGTTCGGGAGGGAAATTGCGCCAGAGCGGCGGCGGGTCAAGCGAACGCCTTGCGGCACTCGCGTCCGCGCCTAAATTCGTGCCTGCCGTGCCAAACCTCCTGGAGACGATTTCGTGACATACAAAAGTTTTGGATTTACCGACCATCAGCTCATGATCCGCGACGCCATTATTGGTCTCATGGAGCGGGAATTGCCGCTGGAGAAAATTGAGGAATTGGAGAAGGCTTCCGCCTATCCAGACGAGGCATTCCAGGTGTTGGCCATGGAAGGGTGGCTCGGGTTGCCCTATCCGGAGGAACTCGGTGGCGCGGATGCATCCCATAAGGACCTGGCGGTGTTTATCGAGGCGCTTGCCTATGTGCATCCCGGGATTACTTCGGCGTTCATGACCACGGTGATCTATGGCGGGATGCAATTGGCGCGGAACGGCAATGATTGGATGAAGTGCGAATTACTGCCGGAATTGCTTGCGGGCCGCCTGAAGATGGCGATTGCCATGTCGGAACCCTCTGGTGGGTCGGACCTGGCGCGCATCAAAACTTGCGCGGTGCCAGACGGCGACGATTGGGTGCTCTCGGGCCAAAAGGTTTACATCACCAACGCCCATGTGGCGGACCATCTGGTGGTCGCGGCGAAGACTGATCCGGAAGCCGGGCGCAAAGGGATGTCGCTCTTGCTGGTTGACACCAAGGCCGATGGCGTGGACATCCGGCCGATGGACCCCTTGGGACGCCGCACTAGCCTGCCGAACGAGGTGTTCTTCGACGACGTGAAGGTCGCGGGGCGTGAGGTCATCGGCAATGTGGGTGAAGGCTGGAAGCTGCTGATGCCGGGGCTCAACCTGGAGCGCCTGTTACTGGCGGCGGCGAGTGCCGGGCAATGCCTCAAAATCGTTGAGCTGGCCCGCGACTGGGCGAACGAGCGCCAGGCCTTTGGTGAGAAGATTACCGAGTTTCAGGCCGTGGCGCATAAATTCGCCGAGATGCAAATGATGACTGAGACCGCGCGCCTGCACACTTTCCATGTCGCCGATATGTTGGACGCGGGCGAGAACCCGGTGATGGAGACCGCCATCGCTAAGACCCTGGCCACGGAATACAACCTCGCGGTTGCCGATATGGGCATGCAGGTGATGGGCGGGGCCGGTTACATGATGGGGCCGATGGCGCGGCTCTATACGGACGCCAGGGTTGGGCCTATCGGCGGTGGCACGTCGGAGATCATGCGGAACGTGATCGCGAAGCAGGTGTTGAGTTAAGGGAACGCCATCCGCTCGTCATTCCCGGGCAAGCGGGACGCTAGTCTTTCGGCGATGGATTTCTGGATTCCCGCTTGCGCGGTAATGCCAGCGCTGTGGATTATCCCACGATTTTCCAGCTGCCATCGGCCTGCCGGCAGACGGTACGTTGTTCCATTCGTGCGTCGTCTATCGTTTTGACCGTGGCTTCGATCTTTCGGCATTTGTCGCCGTAGGCCGTCGCGTGGGTATATTCAGCGGCTATGACCGCACCTTCGCTATCGGTCTCGGGATTGATCCAGGCGTATTCCTTTTCAGTGGGACTGTCGGCGGCAAACTTCACGGCTTTGGCGTGGGCTTCCTTTTCCTCGTCATACATGCGCGAGCCGACTTTCCAGCCAATCGCTGTGCCGCTAACGGCACCGGCAATGTTGGGGAGGGCCGCGCCGGTAAAGTGTCCCGCGACCAGCAATCCACTGAGCCCACCTAGAGCCGCCATCTTAAGTTTGTCCGGATTTTCCTGAATCAAATCGTTCATCTCGTTCATCGTCTCGCAACCGCCGAGCGACAAGGCCGCGAAGAGAACAAATGCTTTGGTCAGTTTACCATGAGCAATAGATGTGATGTCGTAAAATCTATACTTGAGCTACGATAAACAAACGGCGGAACGGAAACAATGTTTTGCCATCGCTTTGCGGCGGATAGTGCGCAAAGACGTTCTTCTTGTATTCCGCCTCGAAGGTGGATTTCTCCGGCTCTTCGAGCGCGTCCAGGAACGGTTTCAGCCACGAACCCTTCACATATTCCGGCACCGGGTTCTCACCGTCCAAAATTTGTTGATACTCGGTCTCCCAAAGATCGAGAGATTGTACCAACGGCGTGAGGAGGTCGTAGTAGAAATTCGGCGGGCTCGTGGGCTCGTCCCGGATCAGTGGCTCCAGCCTGTCCTTCCAGTCGCCGTCGCGGATCGTCTCGTAGACCGTGGTGTGCGAGCGTGCCATGAAATTGCGCGGCATTTGAATAGCTATATAGCCGCCGGGCTTCACCCATTTCAACAGATCGGGGAAGACATTGGTGTGGCCCTTCACCCATTGCAAAACCGCGTTTGAATAAAGCAGGTTGAACGGCTCATCCGGCGTCCATTCGGACAGGTCCGCCTCGATCCATTCCATATCGGGATGGGCAACGCGGGCCTTCTCCAGCATCTCGGCGGAGCTATCGAGGCCGACGATCTTCGCATCCGGCCAGCGTCCTTGCAGAAATTGTGTGACATTACCGGGGCCGCAGCCGAGGTCGAGGATACGCGCGGGCGCATCCATCGGCACAGCAGATAAAAGGTCGAGGGCAGGGCGGATACGGTGTCCGCCGAAGGTTAGGTATTGTGCGGGATCCCAGGTCATGAAGCTTCTCGTTGTGAGTTTTCAAAATGGCGGGGTTGTAAGTCGAAAGCTTTGGCGATCAGTTCGTAAGAGCGCACCCGTGCTGAAAATTCATAGCAGTTGGAAAGGATAATGAATTCGTCCACATCGTAACGGGACGCCATTTCCTCTATCTCCGCTTTCACTTTATCGGGCGTTCCGAAAATTAGACGTTGGCGATTCTGCTCAATGCGCCGCAGCTCAATCTCGGAATAAGTATGAGCGGCGGCGGTCTCGGGACTCGGCATAGGGCCGTGCTGCCCCCGGTCGGCACGCAACCGGTGCAGGTCTCGGGTGGAGACGATCCGCTCTGCCTCTTCCTCGGTCTCCGCACAGAGCACGAATATACCCATATTGACGGTAGGCTTCTCCATACTGTCGGAGATCTGAAAGTTTTCTCGGTACATTCGGAGGAGCGCATCCGCGTCGATCGGATTGATAAAATGTGCGTAAGAGAGACCCATGCCGAAGCGCGCGGCGAGGGTCGTGCTACCTTCGCTCGACGCCAGGATCCAGATTTCGGGGATACTGTCTGCCTTTGGTGTCGCTTGTACGCCGGCTAACGGATGGTCCGTCGGTAAGTCGTCGCTCAGAAAAGCCGCCATGTCGCGGATTTTCGCGGGAAAATACTCAATGCCGACTTGCGAGCCATAGGCCAGTGCGATCGCCGTTCGGTGGTCGCTTCCCGGCGCGCGGCCGACCCCGAGGTCAATACGGCCCGGATACATATTCTCCAGGACTTTGAAATTCTCGGCGACCTTATACGGGCTGTAGTGGCTCAGCATGACGCCGCCAGAGCCGACCCGCATCTCGCGTGTCGCAGCGGCGACCCGGGTCACCATGATCTCCGGTGCGGGGCCTGCGAGACCTTCGGTACCGTGATGTTCGGCCAGCCAATAGCGGTGGTACCCGAGGATTTCGACGCGCTGGGCGAGTTCAACGGTCTCCCGGATGGCATCGGCAGGTGTGCCCCCTTCGCGGATTGGCGATTGGTCTAGCACGCTAAGACGGATATTCTGTGATGAATTGGTCATGGGACACGCACAATAGCGCGGATGGCGCGGGTTTAGAAAGAATGAAATTGTCGCAATCGCAGGCAGAAGTCCTGGCGCTTCAGGCCTTGGGCTATATCGCGTGCGATGAAGAGTTGTTACCGAGGTTCCTCGCGTTGACAGGAATGGATGCGGAAGGCCTGCGAGCGGCAGCCGCGGAGACGGGCACATTGATAGCGGTCATCGATTTCATTATGTTCGATGATGCCTCGGTGACGGGGTTTGCCGAACATGCTGAAATAGAGCCCGAAGCGGTCGCACGGATTCGCTTTTTGTTGGCAGGGCCGGAAGTCGATCCTGTCTAACGTCCTCCCGTTACATTCAATGGATATTTAGCGATGACCGAAATTGGATACGCATACCCGGACTTGCTTTGGACACCGGATCAATTGTCGGCACGCCTCGATGATCCGTCGGTGAAGGTCGTCGATGTACGGCCGGGAGAGCGATTTTCGATGGGGCATATCCCGGGCGCGCACCACTATGCGATCTATGCGGTGAATTGCGACGATACAGATGAAGCACCGTTGAATTCCTTCGTCCGCATGTGGGCGTTCTTGCTGGGGAGCAGGGGTATTTCCCACGACGACACGATTGTGCTGTGTGGAGAGATTACCGGTATGACCAGTACTCGGGGGTTTTGGTTTCTCGAGTATTTGGGACATAGGAACGTGCATATCCTCGACGGGGGATACACGGCCTGGGCCGATGCCGGATTGGCGACAACACGAGATGCTGATGTCACACCCGCAGTGCCGTTTCACTTTACGCCGAAACCCGAGAAGGTCGCGACTTACAAGGATGTCTTGCGGGTGATCGACGCGCCGAACGGGCTCGTGCTCGATACCAGGTCACGGTTGGAATTTACCGGCGAAGATGTCCGCGCGGCGCGGGGTGGCGCCATACCGGGGGCCGTTCATGTGGAGTGGCTGAACAATTTGACAGCTGACGGTAAAATGAAACCGGCCGAAGAATTGCGCCGTCAGTTCGAAGCGGCGGGGGTGACCCGGGACAAGGAAATTATAGCTTACTGCCAGACCGGTTATAGGTCCGCACACGCCTATACGGCGCTCAGGTTGCTTGGATATGAGAGGGTGCGGAACTATCTAGGCTCCTGGCGGGAATGGGGCGACAAAACTCATCTGCCTATCGAAACCCGTGCGGCTACGCCATCCTGATTATTTGGGTGCGACCTCAAACGAGAGGGGGTGTCGGCCGCTCAGCGCGATCATTCTATCAAGCGCCGCATATGCGGCTTCGTTGAGTTCCGAAGCCTCATGCGTACCAGCGTGACGGATTAAATTGTCGGCCCAGTCTTTCTGACCGCTTGCGTAATTTTCGCAGTTCAATGTGATCATTGTCCTGCCCCTGCCTTTCTGGCGTCGGCAGCGTTAACATAGTGACATGGGGCCGACTGCGAAGTGACACGGGTCACAGAAGATGCGAAAAACGATCAGGCGGCACGGATTTCCGATGCGGCATCGACGCACGGCAAGTCCTGCCCACTGTCTTTGTCGATCTGGAAGTTCGGTTGCAGCGAAAGCGCTAACAGTCGGCTGATCACCAACATCGCGTATACACGGTCGGCAGCGCCGTTATCCAATTCTGCCTTTTCCGGGAGTATTTCCGCCGAACTCTTTTTGATCTTCTGAGTATTTTCCTTAATCCACCTGTATCACAAAATTCCCCTTTCGAAATTTGAGCCTTCGACGGGTCCTGACCCGGCGGTTCGGTTACTGCGTTAATCAATTCCTTTAACGCATTCGTCGTGCCATGAATTATGCTGCAGTGGACTTAGCGACATGGCCGGGCTAAACCTGCATTGTTGAACTTCCGCGATCGTTCGCAATTTTCGCAACCAAGTGCCTCAGCTTGATGTTCGCCGCCCGCACCATTGATTTTTCCCAAGCGAAAGTGAGAGCCACGCCATGAGTGAACCAGGAGTGTCGGCAATCCGTGCAGCGCTGGAGCGAGGCGATGCCGTCGAAGCAGAATTGCTGGCGCGTGATGCGCTGGAGCTCGACACTGAAGATGCGCTGCTTCATGCATATCTTGGCTCCATTTTGATGGCGCGCGGTAATGTCATTGAAGCGTTGCCGCAATATCAGATGGCGATACAGCTACAGCCCGGAGTCGCGGCATACTATAATGAACTTGGCAATGCGTTGGCGGCATGTGGGGATTTCGAAGCGGCCACCGTGGCGCTCCGAGAGGCGGCCAAGTTATCCCCGGAGCTTCCGGAAATTCACAACAATCTCGGCAATGTGCGGCGCGCGTCGGGCGACCGTGTCGCAGCTGCCGAAGACTATAGGCAAGCCTTGGCGCGGCGGTCTGATTATCCGGAGGCATGGAGTAATTTGGGGGTCGTTCTGCAGGAGTTGGACGACCTGGACGGTGCTGAAGACGCCTATCGCCAAGCCATCGAAATTGACGACGGGAATTCGTTTGCATTGACCCATTTGGGCGTTGTCTTGGCGGCGAAGGGTGAATTAACCGCGGCGGAATCAGCTCACCGCAAGGCGATTGCAAGCAATTCCAATCTTCCCGCACCTTACAACAACCTTGGTATTGTCCTGAAGGATCAGGGTCGTCTCGATGAAGCGCGGCAGTCTTACGAGCGCGCGATGCAAATGAACCCGATGGAGCCCAGTATCCGGTCGAATGCGCTTTTGGCGCGCTGTTGTTCGCCAAACATTTGCGAAGACAGTTTGTTCGCCCAACACATGATCTTTGGAGAACGCTTCGAGACACAGCGAGAGATGAATTTCGACATGTCCGCTCGGTCCGACGCGCGCATGAGGATTGGATATGTGTCGCCCGATTTTTACAGTCATTCGGTGTCGTCATTTATCGAACCCATTATCGAAGCGCACGATCGTGGTGCATTCCACGTGACCTGCTATTCGGATGTGATCGGTGGAGATGAGGTGACATGGAGATTGAAAGCATCGGCGGACATGTGGTGCGACACCGCGCAAGAGAGCGACGACGAACTCTACCAACGCATTCTCGCGGATAAAATCGATATTCTGGTCGATCTCGCGGGACATACGGGCGACAATCGCCTGCCGGTCTTTGCCCGCCGCGCCGCGCCCGTTCAGGTCACTTGGGTCGGATATCCGTCGACCACCGGCCTTTCGCGGATGGATTATCGAATAACGGACCGATGGGCCGATCCGGAGGGGGATGCGGACCGCTGGCATAGCGAAAGCCTGTTGCGGCTGGAGCCCGGATTTTTGTGCTACCACGCGCCGGACGACGCACCTTTGCCGGACAAGCCGGATGGTGCCGCGCTGACATTTGGGTCGTTCAACAACTTTACGAAGATCAATGACACGGTGCTCGATGTCTGGGCGGCCTTGCTGCTGGCCGAACCCGCGGCGCGGTTGTTATTGAAATGCCGGCAACTCGCGGATGACCAAGTGCGCCGCCGGTTGGCCGCCGCATTTGGCACGCGATCGATCAAGGCGGATCGTTTGGTACTGCATGGACGGGTCGCCTCTCGCACCGATCACTTGGCCCTCTATGGTGAGGTCGATGTGGCGCTCGATACGTTTCCCTATAACGGCACGACGACGACATGCGAAGCGCTATGGATGGGCGTCCCGGTCGTGACGATGACAGGAGAACGACATGCGGCGCGCGTCGGAGAAAGCCTGCTGCGACGCGTCGATTGGGATGCATGGGTGGCTAAGTCTGCCGAAGAGTATGTCGAAATCGCCCGCGAGTTGGCGCGAAGCCGACCAGCACCGTCCAAGGTTCGCAATCAATTGGCGTTGTCATCGGTCATGGACGGCAAGGCCGTCACCGCAGCACTGGAGGCGTCTTATCGTGAGATTTGGCGTCGCCGCCGTGAGGGAGAGGCTCCATCCTGAGGTCGGCAGTCTCGCGTTGGGTTGATCCGGAGACGAACCGGCGTCTTTGGCGGATGTCTGGGCCGATGATCCTTGCGAATGTGGCAATCCCTTTGCGGGGCGCTGTTGATACCGCGATGGTTGGACATCTTGCCGAACCATATTTCCTCGTCGCTGTTGCCACGGGGACAACAGTATTTAACTTTATTTTCTTCGCTTTTAATTGCTTGCGTATGGGGACGACCGCGCCGACCGCGCAGGCCTCCGGAAGTGGTGATAGTGACGAAGTGCGGGCGATCCTCTGGCGCGCACTCTGTTTGTCGATTCTTATTTCGACTGGGCTCGTCTTATTGCAATTGCCGATCATCGACTCTGCTCTCTGGATGATCTCTGCCAGCGCCGAAGCGGAAACTCATGCGCGGACCTTCTTCCTCATCCGTATTTGGGCGATGCCGGCCGCTCTCGCGACATATGCGGTTGTCGGTTGGCTTTACGGATTGGAGGATGCGCGGGTTCCGTTGGTGCTGCAGATAACGACCAACGTTATTAACATTGCGCTCGATTTTCTGTTCGTTTTCGGCTTCGGTTGGGGCGTTGCCGGTGTTGCGATGGCGGGCTTGATCGCAGATTTCGCCGGCCTCTCCATTGCCTTCTTCGTCATCTTCAGGCGTCTCGGTTCGATCGGTGGCACGACGCATTGGAGCTGTGTTTTCGATGTTAGGCGTATGCGCCGGATGTTGGCGATTAATCGCGATATCTTCTTACGTACATTCTGCGTGGTATCGGTCTCTGCGATTTTTATCGCGCGTAGTGCCGAGCTGGGTGATTTGGAAGCTGCGGCTAATCAGATCTTATTGAACTTCCTGATGTTTACCTCCTTCGGCATAGACGGCTTAGCTTTTGCCGCGGAGGCAATGATCGGTGAGGCTATTGGCAAGAGAAACTTGTCGCGATTCCAGATCGCGGTGCGGGGCGTTTTGTTATGGACGGCTGTCTTCGCGGTGGTCAACACGGCGATCTATTGGCTGTTCGGACTATCGATCGTTTATCTTATGACCGATATTGAATCCGTGCGGCGGACGGCGGAACTTTATATCGCCTGGTCTATCGCTATGCCTATCGTTTCTTCATGGGCATTCACATTCGATGGGATATTTATTGGTGCGACCCGAACGCGGACGTTGCGGAATTCGATGTTTGCCGCTTTCGCCGTCTTTCTTGCTGTTGTCTTCGCGGTGTCGCCGTATATGGAAAACCACGGGCTATGGCTCGCTTTCTTCCTGTTTTTAACTTTGCGCGGAGCGATCTTAGCCTCGCTGTATCCGCGATTGAGACGAAGCCTTGAAGCAGTCGCGGTGGAGGACGGCAACCGCCTCTAGTTCCGCCGACCAGGCGAACTGATCGATGGGGGTGATCTGGTCAATCACGTAACCACCGTCGACCAAGGCGCGCAGATCACGGGCTAGGGTCGTCGGGTTGCAAGACACAGCGACAATCTTCGGGACCTTCGAAAGCGCCAGATACTCCGCTTGATCTTTTGCACCGGCGCGGGGTGGATCGAATACCACCGCATCGAAGCGATTAAGTTCCTGTTCCGTCAGTGGAGAGCGGGCAAGATCTCGTTGTTTGGCCTTAAAGGAGAGCCCCGCGGCGGCGTGACGCATAGCAGTCACCATATCGTCGATTAATTCGAACGCGGTCACGTTCGCCGTTTCCGTCATCGGGAAGGAGAGGCTGCCGCAACCTGCATAAAGATCGGCTACCCGTTTGGCGTCGCCGATCGCGTCTCGGGCGAAATCCGAAATTGCTGTTTCACCCGCGGTACTGGGCTGCAAAAAGTACTTAATCGGTAAAGATACGTTCGCCGAACCGAATTTGATATTCGGCGCCCGGCGTTGGACCAATGGTTCACCGCCTTCCCGGTCCGACCAAGAAATCCGGGCCACGTCATTCGCCTCGGCGAAGGCCGCCAGTTTCTGACGCATGATCAGGTCGGGGCTAAACATGGTACTGGATAGAAATAGAAGGTCGACGCCAGATTGCGTCTCCGTCATCCGAATGTCTTGAGCATGGCGCGCCAGGTCCGTCGATCTCAGCAATTCCCTCAAGGTAGGCAGTAAAGCCGAAAGTGCCGGTCGAATTGCTGGGCACGTGTCGATATCAACAATTTCTTTACTGCGTATCTTGTGTAGTCCAAGGATCGGTTTTTCCCCGCGACCGATTGCGAATTCGACACGGCGTCGGTGCCCAGGTGAAATAGTGATAGTCGGATTTATGGCGATTTCACTAAAACCTCGATGCCGGAGCGCAGTAAGTAGTTGATCGGATTTGAACTTGGCGTTGGCGGAATGCGGTAAATGCTGGAGCGCGCAGCCGCCGCAGTTGCCGAAATGGCGGCATTCGGGATCGATACGTCCTGGCGCCATCTCTAGGGTTTGTTCGATGGTGGCGGTCCGCCCGTCGCCCCGCTTCGGACCGACCAAAGCGCGCACTCGATCCCCCGGCGCCGTATAGGGCACATAGACGGGCGTTCCGGATGGAAGGTGACCAATTCCATCGCCTTGAGCACCCAATCTCTCTATCGTGACCTCTTCGATAGAGGCTGAGGATCTTTTAATGTTTCTATATTTATTTTTGGACAAGTAAATAACTGTTCCGATTAACTTGCTTCTTATTTATCGTAATATTGTAGATTAAAGTAAAATGGGGATTCGCGCTATCGTTTTAGCGATAGAAGCGGCTAGTAAATATGTCGTTTACGACCCTATTAGGTTGTCTAGCCCCCTAATACTGTGCCATTGCTGATTAGAGTTTCTGGCACCGGTGGCCGCATGTTCAGGGACTGATG
>CAJWTF010000097.1 GCA_913046825.1 uncultured Rickettsiales bacterium
AACATCTGTCTCGGGATTAGATCCTTAAGCCTTTGGCAAACCTGGCGTCCACGGTGCTCCGCTTGGCTCCGGTGGACGATCATCGAGAGCGCGTCGACTGGTTCTGCATTGACCAGAATGGAGACCTTCACGAGATCGCCTTTCTCGTAATCGAGCATTTCGTAATCGAAGCTGGCATAACCGCGCGAGATTGATTTCAGTCGGTCGTAGAAATCAAATACCACCTCGTTCAGCGGCAGGCGATAGACCGCCATGGGCCGGTTGCCGACGTATGTTAGGTCTAGCTGTTCGCCGCGTCGCTCTGTGCAGAGCGACAATACTGCGCCGAGATAATCGTCCGGGACCAGGATCGTCGCTTTGATCCACGGCTCTTCTATATCGGCAATTTCGACCGGGTCCGGATAATCCGCCGGATTGTGCAATTCGATCAGATCGCCATTGTTTTTGTGGATTCGATAGACGACCGATGGCGCGGTGGTGATTAGGTCGAGATCGAATTCCCGGTTGAGGCGTTCTTGTACGATCTCCAGGTGTAACATGCCCAGGCAACCGCAGCGGTAGCCGAAACCGAGGGCGGCGGAGCTTTCCGGCTCAAAATGCAGGCTGGAGTCGTTCAGCGCGAGTTTGGCGAGGCTGTCGCGCAAATCTTCGTAATCGTTGGTATCGACCGGGAACAGGCCGCAGAATACCACGGGTATGGTTGGGCGGAAGCCTGGCAGCGCCGTTTCGGTCGGGCGTCTATCCTCGGTTAGCGTATCGCCGATCTTGCAATCGGCAACGGATTTGATGCTGGCGGTGATATAACCGATCTCACCTGGGCCCAGCGCGCCGGTCTCGACCCGTTTCGGCGTGAAGACGCCGACGCGGTCGACTTGATGGACGGCGCCAGTCGCCATCATGCGGATTTTCATATCCTTCTTCAGCGTGCCCTCGTGCACCCGCACGAGGGTGACAACGCCGAGATAGGGATCGTACCAGGAATCCACCAACATGGTTTTCAAGGACGCATCCGGGTCGCCCGCCACGGGCGGCGGTGAGCGTTTGACCAGCGCTTCCAGGACGTCTTGGATGCCCTCTCCGGTCTTCGCTGAAATATTGATGGCGTGTTCGCTGTCGAGGCCGATGACTTCCTCTATTTGCTGGCGGATGCGCTCGGGCTCGGCCGACGGCAGGTCGATCTTGTTGAGGACGGGTATGACTTCGTGATCCGCATCAATGGCGAGGTACGCATTGGCCAATGTCTGCGCTTCCACTCCTTGGCTGGCGTCGACCAGCAAGAGTGAGCCCTCGCAAGCAGCCAGGCTGCGGCTGACTTCGTAGGAGAAATCGACGTGTCCCGGCGTGTCCATCAAGTTCAGCGTATAAGTCTCGCCGTCCGAAGCCTTGTATTGCAGGCGCACGGTCTGCGCCTTAATCGTGATGCCGCGCTCGCGCTCGATATCCATCGAGTCGAGGACTTGCTGTTTCATCTCTCGCGTCTCGAGACCGCCGCAAAATTCGATCAAGCGGTCGGCCAGCGTCGATTTCCCATGGTCGATATGGGCGATGATGGAGAAATTACGGATATGCGCGGTGTCGGTCATCGCAATTGTTTCTGTATCCTATGGAGTGGCGTGGAATGTAGGGTCGGCGCGGCAATAGCGCAATCGTTCCGTGACCGGTCCGGGGGATTCAGTGTATAGCCTGTTCGCCCAGCGGCGCTTGGACATTGGGATCGCCGACGCCCACAGCCAGGCCCCATTCAGCCTTTTTTGTCAGCGAGGTGATCTGATGGCAGAAGGCGTGCAGCAGATGTTCATTTAGGTTCAATCCGATTTTTTGGTTTTCCGCGGTCTTCAGGTTCAGCCGCACGCCCCCCGTCGGCAGCGGTGTGCACTGCCCGCCGGTGGCCAGCATCGGTTTCTCCGTCGAGGGTTTGTTGATCTTCTCCTCGTCGTGCTTTTTCGTCATGTTGGTCTTCTGTAGGGCGTCGTTATGTTGCATCGCCATCACCGCGCGTTTGACTTGCGGTGTGGTCGTCGGTGCGGCCGCTGTTTCCGGAGGCAGTGACTGTTCCTCGACACCTTTGATGAGCGCTGGCCACAACACGTTAATGAAACGCCGAGTGAGCCAGATTTGATGCTCGTCACGCGCTGTCGTGCTGACACGCAGTAGCAACCGGTCTTCGGTTGCCGAATAACTCATTGTCATCTGATGGAGAGAGTTAGACACAGTCTCGTCCTTGGTTGGTGGTTGTTGTAATATAACGTGTGAAGGACCAGGAGGCGAGCCAATGGGTATAGAAATTCGGCCACTGAGCGATGTAATGGCGGCTGAGGCAGTCGGCGTCAATCTGAAGACGGGCGTTTCGCCCTCGGAGCGCGATGCACTGCGCCAGGCGATCACCGATCATTTGGTTCTCTGTATTCGCGGGCAGGATTTAGCGCCCACGGAATTGGCCGAGGCCTCAAGCCTATTCGGTGAACCCAAGACCTTTGTGCTGCGCAACGACCGAATTGAAGACGCGCCCGAGGTCTCCATCGTCTCGAACCGACCGCCGTTACTCGGCGGCAAGCCCTTGGTCCAAGCTAAGCACTGGCACACCGACGATTCCTATCTGGCCGAACCCGCGACGTTGACCTTGTTGCACGCGGTGACGTTGCCGGTCGTGGGGGGAGATACTGAGTTCATAAATTGCTATATGGTGCTGGATGCACTTCCGCCGAATTTGCGTGGCCGGGTCGACGGTTTGCGGGCGGTACATAAATATCTCAGCCGCCGCAATGAATCCTGGGTCGCGAAACGCTCCGGTGAAGAGGAGGACGAGACCCCCGATGTCGATCACCCAATGATCCGCACCCACCCCTTGAGTGGGCGCATTTCGCTCTATATCAACCCGAACCGGATCGACCATATTCTTGGCTGGGATGAGGAGGCGAGCGATGCCTTGCTCGACCCTCTATATGAATTCGCTTTCCAGCCCTGGTTCCAATACCGTCACAATTGGCAGCCGGGCGATCTCGTGATCTGGGATAATCGCTGCACCATGCATCGTGCCAACGCGGACTACGACCTGACTCAACCTCGGGTTATGCATCGAGTGATGCTTGAGGGTGAAATTCCGCAGTGAATTCGTGAAAATTTTACGATTTGATAAACCGGTCGTTAACCAAATGCGAGATATTGTGCCACCATGGCAAGTTTCGGAGAGGAATTCCGATCCAGTACGGATTGACGTTGTCAGAGAAGACGATGCATAAGGGAAAGAAGCTAATGGAAGGTTACGACATGCCGACAATGGAGTAAGTCGCGGATTACAATCACTTCTGCGCCAACCGTTTCCCATCGTTTTTCCAGCTCAAACTTGTCAATGAACCCGACGCACCGCCGTTGATGGCGCTCTACGTTCTCGCCGGCCGTCGGATGGACGTCTGATCCTTTTGCCTTCTAAGTCATAATTTGAAGCGAGGGATAGCCGGCTTTGCCGATGGTCGCGCCTTGTGCGCGATCTATGTGTAATGGAGCTTTGCCCCTTACCTGACGAGAAGATCCGAACATGTCGAACGAACCAAATGTGGACTTTGAAACGCTCCACGAGATTGTCCAGCGCGCGAAATTGAACTTATCCCGGCATCTCTGGGATTACCTCGTGGGCGGGACTGAAACCGAAATGACCTTAAAGCGGAACCGGCATGCGCTGGATTGCTGGGGCTTTCGGCCAAGGGTTTTGAACGATGTCTCCAAGGTCAATTGCTCGACTGAGCTCTTGGGGCGCAAGCTGCGGCTTCCCATCATCTTGGCGCCCATCGGCTCGCTCGAGTCATTTCATCCGGGTGGCGGCGTCAGCTCCAGTCTGGCGGCAGCGGAGTTCGGCGTTTGCCATATGCTCAGTTCCGTCTCGGGACCGGGCCTTGAGGAAGTCGCTAAATGCGCCGACAACATGAAAATCTTCCAGCTCTATGTTCGGGGCGGTGACGATTTCGTCGATGAGATGGCGCAGCGCGCCATAGATGCGGGCTACGACGCTTTCGCGATCACCGTCGACACCGCGCATTACAGCCGCCGTGAGCGCGATATCGCCAAACGGTTCGAAAAGTCCTGGGCGCGCCGGAACAGCGCCAATTGGAACTACCAGGCGACGTTCGACTGGAAATGTTTGGAGCGTTTCAAATCAAAGCACGACATTCCGCTTTTCATCAAGGGCATTGCCACGCCGCAGGACGCGGTGAAGTGTGTCGAGCTCGGTGTAGAGGGTGTCTACGTCTCGAACCACGGTGGCCGCCAACTAGATCACGGACTCGGTTCTTGCGCCGTCCTTCCGGAGATCGTCGACGCCATCGACAAGAGATCGCTCGTCGTGGTTGATGGCAGCATCTGCCGCGGCACCGATGTGGTGAAAGCCATAGCTCTTGGCGCCGATGCGGTCGGGATGGGCCGGATGCAGGGCTTCGGTCTTGCCGCTGCCGGGCCTGCCGGTGTGGTACGGATGCTGGAGATATTGGAAGACGAAGTCAGCAAGGTGCTGGGCCTCTTGGGCGTCAACAGCTTGGCGGAAGTCGACCGCAGCTACTTGGCTCCAGCCCCGGCCTTATCCGACCCGCACGCGCTCAGTGGATTTCCGCTCCTCGATATCGACGCCAATCCCTACTAAGAAAACGCGCCGCACGTCATGATGCTTTCCGACGAGAACCGGTTGGAGGGCCCATGGCGCTTGCGGATCGCCATGCTGATGGGCGCGCATGTTGTGGGCACGATCAATGTCGTGTCTGTTTTGGCTATGGCGCCGGTGATCCAGCGGGAGCTCGATCTCACCGCGACCGAAGTCGGCCTTGTAATGACAGCCTATTATTGCGGCCAGGCGGTTTGGTCTCTGCCGGCGGGGATGTTCGTCGACCGCATTGGGGTGGGGCGTAGTCTCACCGGTGCCATGATTGGGATTGCGTTTGGCGCGATAATAGTCGCGACCGCGCCCAATTTAACTTTCATTTTGTGCGGCATGTTGTTGATGGGAAGTGGTTATTCTTTCACGAATCCCTCGACGGCGAAGGGTGTTTACGACTGGTTTCCGCAGCAACGCCGCGCGACCGTGATGGGCGCGAAACAGACGGGTGTGCCGCTCGGCGGTGTGATAGCAGCCGGCTTTGGCGCCCTCGTGGCCACTATCGATTGGCGCGTGATCTTGGGTGGAGTCGTTATATTGACGCTGATTTTCGGCATTGCTTGTATGACATTGAGCGAACCACAAAAAGAACGGCCTGAGGTACGAACCAGTCCCTTCGCGGGATTACGTGAATTGTTCGGCGATATGAATTATGGGCGCTTTGCGCTCTCGAACCTGCTCTACAATTTTGGGCAAGGAAATTTCTTCGCCTTCCTCACTTTGTTCATCCGTGATGCGACGATGGCCGGTCAGGAATTCGCCAGTCTCTGTCTAGGGGTGGCACAGGCTGCGAGCGCCGCCGCCCGTTTCGGATGGGGCGTTGTCAGCGATATGTTTATGGGTGGTAGGCGAAAAGGCCTCGTCGTTGGGATCGGCATTGTTTCTGCGTTGTTGTTGGCGATGATGCCTCTGATGTCCGAAGATTGGCCGGTCTTCGCGATTCTATTGATTGTCTCCGGCCTCGGCATTACGGTCGCGAGTTATGCGGGGCTCATGCAAACCATGTCGGTCGAAGCTGTGGTCCCGCGTTTAACCGGCTCCGCCGTCGGATATAACGGTATCTGCACCCATCTTGGTGGGATTGTCGGCCCGCCTGCCTTTGGTGCGATCGTCGATGCGACCGGGAGTTATGGTGGCGGATGGTTGTTGACCGGTGTGGTGCTTGCTGTCGGCGTTTTCGTCGTCGGTTTTGGATTTAAGGCGGGCAGAAAACCCTAACCCTCCCCCCCAAGGGGAGAGGGACTATGACTTGCCGCTCGGTATTATTCCCTCTCCCCTTGGGGAAGAGGGTTAAGGCGAGGGGGTTACTAAAAAACTTAAACGACGGGGCAGAGGCCACCGTCGACATTAATTGCGGTGCCGGTGATGTAGCCGCCGTGATCAGACGCCAAAAGGCAGGCAATCGCGGCGTACTCTTCCGCCTTGCCGACCCGGCCCATAGGTAAACCCTTGCCGAAATCGGCAAGCCATTCATCGAAGCCCTTATTGTCGCCCGCATTCTTGTGCCGTTGAACCCATTGGTCGCTCTCGATGCGGCCGACCATCAAACCGTTGACGAGGATATTGTCCGGTGCGTATTCGCATGCCATTGCCTTGGTCAACGACATCCCGGCGGCGCGGCTGATCGCGGTCGGGCCGCCTTCCGCCGGTGTTGCCTTGGCGCCGGTATTCAGCGAGTTGATGATTCGGCCCCATTTCTGTGCCTTCATGTGCGGAATGCAGAGGCGGCTGAAGCGTATGTTGGAGAATAATTTCAGCGTGATGTCGTGTTCCCAATCCTCATCGCTCAGGTCCATGAAGGGAGAGCGTTTCGAGGTGCCGGCATTGTTGACCAGGATATCAATGGGGCCGAGGTCGGCGACGGCGGCTGCGTGGGCGGCTTCGATTTCCGACTTCTCCAGCACATTGCAGGAATAAGCGCCGACCGTGCCGCCGGTTGCGTTCTCGATTTCCTTTTTGGTCTCGTCCAGCACGTCCTGACGGCGGGCGACGATAGCAACTTTAGCGCCGGATTCGGCAAACATCATCGCCATGGCCTTGCCGAGGCCGAGACTGCCGCCGGTGATCAGGGCAGTATGACCGTCTAAACGAACTTCCATGTTATTTCTCCTGGTTAGGGACTGCCGGGACAACTGCGGCGCCCTTTGATTGATCTGCTAGGAACTTTGCCCGGAACCGGCATCGATCAAGTCGTAAAATATCGACGGCATGGGCTATTTTTTGAGAACTGATAGGGCTTCGTGCAATTGCGTCATGAGGCCGTGATGGTCGAAGCCGTTATCTGGATGATGAACCGTCGCCAGCATTCTATACTGGGATCGGGGCTCTTTTTGATCTGGGCGCGTTTCGGGAGGAAAATCCCACACATGGAGTACCTCGGCGGCGGTTCGCACAACATTCGTCAGAGGTTCGAAGGCGAGTGCCATGACCGCGCCTTTGAGGCGGTCGATCTCGCCTTCTACTTTTCTTAAACGGTCGCTCAGTTTCGGCTTCTTGCCTTCCTCTAGGGTCAGCGCGACAGCGCCCTGCTCCATCGCCAAGGCCATGCCAAGCGCGCAGCGAATCTCTGGTATATTGAACCCGGCAGGAAGGCGGACTTGAAGGCGCGGTTTGCGTCGCCACGGTTTGTCGGCGCCCGGCCCTGATTTGAGCACCACCTGTTCCCGGTCGTCCGGTGTTGGTTCGCCCGGATCGGGATATTTTGCAACCACGTCGCACGTTACCAGTAGTAATACCGAACGTGCCAAATCGCCCACGTTAACCTTGCGACTTTGCGCCAGCGCGGAGACCGCATCCCGGAAGCCGGATGCACAGGGGAACGCGTAGGAACGTTTCTGATTGGTACCAATATTTGAAGCCATCGGTGAAGGTACGAACGTTAGCTTAATATTTTGTAGGTCGTGAATACGTGCCTAATAGATATCTTAAAAGATGCCTATCAACGTCAATGCTGTCTACTGCGAGTGCAGTTGTCAGCGAAGGGTGCCGCCTGTCTGCTTCTCGACATTGGCGATGACTTTGGCAGTAACCGTGTCAATTTCTTCGTCGGTCAAAGTCTGTTCGGTCGGCTGCAGAGTGAGCCAAATGGCAACGGATTTTTTGTCCGCGCCGAGAGATGCCCCTTTATAGACGTCGAAGATGCCCGCGTCGGTGATCAACTTTCGGTCGACCGTGCGAGTGGCGCGCAGGATTTGGTCGGCGCTGACCGTGGCCTCGACCACAAACGCGAAGTCACGATGCACCGGCTGGAAGGATGATGCCTTGAGTGGCGGTCGGGCCTTGCCGCCACGCTGTTTCGGTTGCGGCACGTGATCCAGAAAGATTTCAAACCCGGCCGCTGGTCCCCGGTCCCCGAGACGGCGGAGAATCTTTGGATGAATCTCTCCAAACCAAGCAAGAACGGTCTTGCCGAGACGCAAGGTGCCGGAGCGGCCTGGATGATACCAAGCAGGCGCATTGGCGCTGATCTGTAAATTGTCGACGGGCGCGCCGATCGAAGCGAGAACCGCATAGGTATCCGCCTTCGCGTCGAAAACACCGGCCGGTGTTGACGTGTCCTGCCAATGCCGGGGCCCAGAATTTCCGTGGCGGATACCGGCCGCTACCGCATCTTGTCCAGTCGGTGTGTCGTCGCGATAAGCCGGGCCAACTTCGAACAAGCCGATATCGGGATATCCCCGGTCGGCATTACGCTTCGTCGCCGCCAGCAGGTTCGGCAAGATAGAGGGACGCATGATGTCCAGGTCAGCGCTAATTGGATTGGCGAGACGCATGTTTTCGGTGATACCGCCGAACAGATCGACATCGGTTGCGGGCATGAATGACCAGGTGACCGCTTCCATCATGCCGCGCTGCGCTAGCGTACGCTTGGTGAAAGACGCGCGGCGTTGCGGCACACCGATGGCCGGTGCCGGCAGCGAGGATTTGCGCCCCAGCGGGACCACCGGAATTTCATCGAAGCCTTTGACCCGCAGAACTTCCTCGACCAGGCAGTATTCGCTTTCCACATCGGCGCGCCATGAAGGCGCCGTGCCCTGAATGACGCCACCCTCGACGTTCGGATTGAAACCCAGGCGCTCAAGGATCGAGACCGCATCGTTGGTTGCGACGTCGACGCCGCCGAATGTCTTCAAGCGTTCCGGGCGCAGGGACACGGGACGTGCCCATTGCGGCATGTCGCCGGTGACGGTCAGTTCTGAGGCCTCGCCGCCACAGAACTCCAGGATCAGGCGAGTCGCGACATGGGCGCCCCAATAAGCGGATTCGGGGTCGAGACCGCGCTCGAAGCGATAACGCGCGTCGGATTCGATGCTGAGCTTGCGGCCAGTCGTCGCGGTGCGAATTGGATCAAACAGCGCCACTTCGAGGAAGGCGTTGGTTGTGGTCTCGGTGCAGCCTGAATTCTCGCCGCCCATAATGCCGCCGATTGCATGTACGGCACCTTCGTCAGCGATGATACTCATGCCGTCTTCGAGAGTGTATTCCTTACCGTCGAGCGCGAGGATTTTCTCGCCGCCGCGTGCGAAGCGCATGGTGAGATCGCCGGACAGTTTGTCCGCATCAAAGACGTGGAGCGGGCGGCACAGGTCGAACGTGACTAGATTTGTGATATCGACGAGGGCGGAGATCGGGCGCAGGCCGATGGCCTTCAACCGGTCCTGTACCCATTTCGGGCTTGGGCCGTTTTGCACGCCGCGGAAATACCGGCCGACCACCATCGGGCAGGCGTCTTGGTTGTCCGCCGAAAAATCCCTTTGCCATTTAATCGGTGGCTCGAATCCGCCCGGTATCTCTTCCGCCTCGAGTGGCTTCAAGGTGCCGATACCGGCCGCCGCCAGATCGCGAGCGATGCCGCGCACGCCGAAACAATCGGCGCGGTCCGGCGTGATGCCGAGCTCGATGACCGGATCGTCGAGACCCATGACGTCAGCGGCCTCAAGGCCGATGGGCGTGTCATCCGGCAGATCGACGATCCCGTCGTGGTCTTCGGAGATGCCCATCTCGCGCTCAGAGAGCAACATACCGTTCGATTCGACGCCGCGTATCTTGGTCGGCTTGAGATCGATCCCAGTGCCTGGGACATGCGCGCCGGAAGGGGCGAACACGCCAATCATGCCAGTGCGCGCATTCGGGGCACCACATACGACTTGTACTTGCTCGCCGTCGCCCGCATCGACGAGACAGACGCGCAAGCGGTCGGCGTCGGGATGCTGTTCCGCGCTCACGACTTTCGCCGTACGGAAACCTTTTAGGCCCGCTGCCGCGTCACTGATCTCTTCGACCTCTAGGCCGAGCATGGTCAGGCGTTCTGCTAACTCGCCGAGGGTGGCATCCGTCTCCAGATGCTCCTTCAGCCATTTCAGGGTGAATTTCATGGTGTCAGTCCCCGCAATAGGGTGGGAACTTCTATCGGTACGAACCCGTAGTGGCGCAGCCACCGGAGGTCGGCTTCGTAGAAGGTCCGCAGGTCGGGAATGCCATATTTCAGCATCGCGATGCGTTCCAGCCCCATGCCAAAGGCGAAGCCTTGGTATTCGTCGGGGTCGATGCCACCGGCCCGGAGCACACTTGGGTGGACCATGCCGCAGCCGAGAATTTCGAGCCAATCGTCGCCGGCGCCGATCTTGATGCTATCGCGGTCGCGGGAGCAGCCGATATCGACTTCCGCCGACGGTTCGGTGAACGGGAAGTAGCTCGGCCGGAAGCGCACCGGTACATCGTCGACCTCGAAATAGGCGCGGCAGAATTCGATCAGGCAGCCTTTGAGATGGCCCATATGGGATGTCTTATCGACCACGAGCCCTTCGACCTGGTGGAACATCGGCGTGTGTGTGAGGTCTGAATCGCAGCGATATGTACGGCCCGGCGCGATGATCCGAATCGGCGGTTCTTCCGTCTCCATCGTTCGAATTTGCACTGGTGAGGTATGGGTCCGCAGCACCATCCGTGAACCGTCATCCTTCTCCGGCAGATAAAAGGTGTCGTGCATCTGGCGGGCCGGATGCTCGGGCGGAATGTTCAGCGCTTCGAAATTATGGAAATCGTCTTCGATGTCCGGGCCTTCGGCAACCGAAAACCCCATCTCGCCAAAAATCGCGATCACTTCGTCCAAGGTCTGGCTGATCGGATGCAGTCGCCCACCATCTCCGAACTCGACCGGCAAAGTGACGTCCACGGCCTCGTCGACGAGCCGAGCATCCAATTCCGCATCCTGCAGATCGGTCTTGCGGGCGTCGATGGCGGAATGCACCGCTTCCTTGACCTGGTTCAGCGCCTGGCCCGTGACCTTACGCTCGTCCGGATCGAGGCCGCCGAGGCCCTTCATCAGATCGGTGATTCGTCCCTTGCGGCCGAGCGCTGAGACGCGCAGCTGTTCCAGGGAATCGAGGTCGCTTGCTGCCGCGACATCTGCCAGCAGCGCGTCCTTCAACTGTTCGGGATTTTCCATCGCCAGGGGTTCCGCCAGCAGGCCGAGGCCGCGCCTGGAGGCGCTAAGCGGCCAAGGCGGCCTGGGATTGGTCGACCAGCGCTTTAAAGGCATCCGGCTCGTGAATGGCGAGATCGGAGAGCACCTTACGGTCGAGTTCGATACCGGCCTTCTTCATGCCGTTCATGAACTGCGAGTAGGTCACGCCATGCTCGCGGGTCCCCGCATTGATGCGTTGGATCCAAAGTGCCCGGAAATTTCGTTTCCGTGCGCGTCGATCGCGGTAGGCGTATTGCAGATCCTTTTCGACCCGCTGAATAGCAGCGCGGAAAGTATTCTTCGAACGACCCCGCGCGCCCTTGGCGAGCTTGAGGATTTTTTTGTGGCGATTCTGTTTGGTAACGCCGCGTTTTACACGTGCCATGTGATACTCCTCACGTCCGCAGGAAGTTGCGTTTGACGATTCGCGCGTCGGCCGAGCACATGATCTGCGTGCCGCGGTTCGTGCGTTTCATCTTCTGCGACCGCCGCCGCAGCATGTGTTGGAGTTTAGCGCTATTGAAGCGGACCTTACCGGTCCCCGTGATTTTGAAACGCTTCTTAGCGCTGCTCTTGTTTTTGAGCTTGGGCATTTTGATTTCCTTATATTGCAAATCTTCGTTGAACCGAGGAGGCATACCCATAGCCATTCGGTCCTTCTTGCGAGAGCGGCTTATAGACCTATGGTTCTCTTAATGCAAGGCCCGGGCGGGCCGTCCAATAAAGGAAGAATAGTATGGATTTGGGTCTCTCGGGAAAACGAGTATTGATCACCGGCGCGTCGAAGGGTATCGGCCGCGCCATCGCGGAAGTTTTGGCAGAAGAAGGCTGCAGTCTGCATTTAGCATCGCGCACGGAGGCTGATCTGGCGACGGCGCGAGATGAGATCAATGTGAAGCATGGTGTGCAGGTAACAATACACGCACTCGACCTCTCCAACAGCGCCAATGTGAAGCAATTGGTCAAGGACACCGATGGCATCGATATTCTCGTTAACAACGCCGGCGCCATTCCCGGCGGCGATATCGAAACGGTTGACGAGGAAACCTGGCGCGAAGCCTGGAACTTGAAGGTCTTTGGCTACATCAACATGTGCCGCGAGGTCTATCCGGCGATGTGCAAGCGGGGTCATGGCGTGATCTTCAATGTCATCGGCATGGCGGGCCTTGCCCCGCGCGCCAATTACGTGGCCGGCAGCGTCGGCAATGCGGGGCTCGACGCGCTGACGGTGGCACTTGGTAGCGAAAGCATGGATCACGGCGTCCGAGTCCTCGGCATCCATCCGGGTGCAATCGAGACCGACCGCCTCACGACGTTGTATAAAGCAATGGCGAAGCGGGAATTCGGTGACGAAAGTCGCTACAAAGAGATGTATAAGGGATTGCCCGCTAATCGGCCGGGGATGCCGGAAGAATGCGCTACGGTAACGGCGATGCTGATCTCCGAAAAGTCCAATTGGGTGAACGGCGTGGTCATCCCGGTCAACGGCCGAGGACAAGGCTGGTGAGTGACGGCCGGGTTACGACGGAAATTATCCAACACGAACGCGGTCCCTATGCACGCATCACGGTAGAGAACGCGGCCAAGGCGAACTGTCTCTCGACGCCCATCATGACGCAGTTGCGGGACGCTTTTCTGGCGCTGCGCGACGACGATGACCTGCGTCTCGCCGTTCTCACGGGGGGGGGCGAGCGCAGTTTTCTCGGCGGCGCAAACCTGCACGAGCTAAAGGAACTCACCCCGGCGAAGGCACGCACTTTCCTGACCTTGCTGAGCGAGGCCAATTCGGCGATTCGCAATCTGCCGGTGCCAGTTATCGCGCGTATAAACGGTGTGTGCATCGGCGCGGGCCTGGAAGTGGCGATCTCTTGTGACCTCCGGATCGCGGCGGCACATGCGCAGCTTGGCATGCCGGAAGTCGCCCTCGATCTGCCGTCCGTCGTCGAATCGGCACTGTTCCCCCGCATGATGGGCTGGGGCCGGACTGCCTGGATGGTTTATCGAGGCGACCTCCTCGACGCGGAATTGGCGGAACGTTGGGGACTGATCGAAAAACGTTCGGCGGAAGGCGAGTTGGACGCCGATGTCGACGAGCTAGTCGAGAAAATCCTCTCGAATGGGGCGGTCGGTATTCGCACCCAAAAGGCGCTGATGCGGGATTGGGAGCGCATGTCGCTGCAAGATGGCATCTTGCAAGGCATCGATACCATCGCCGAGGCCGTGAAGACTGGCGAATCGAAGCGATATATCAACGAGACCTTGAGCGGTCTTAAGAAATAGAACACGGCGCGGGTGATGTGGCGGCCTTTGATATAGAACGCGTCGATCTCCGAATTCATCAGGAAGGCGATTGCTTCCGCCGGAGTCTTGACGGTCGGTTCGCCGCACGCCACCGCAGCTCTCGTCGACGGTCTGAATACGGGATGAGCCGTCCACATGGGTGATTGCGGGAAGCTTGTCTCCGCGCACTTTGGCGGTTAACAGCATATAGGGCGACTGTATCGGACAGCGGGTGAACCAGTTTCCTGCCTTCTCTGCCAAGACGAGCGGCGCGAAGGGGCGCCAAGGCTCACGTCCCGTGACCCGATGCACCCGCAACCAATTCTCCGCCGAGCGGACATCCGCCAGGATTGAACGATAGCCGGGCGCGCGCGGTCCCGCCTCGCTCTTGCCTTCGAATCATCCTATAATATTGTCGGCCAGTAAGTCATTTGCGGCGGCTTCGGCCGGATCATCTGGGATTTCAGAAGCAATCCCGTCCAATGCCAATGCCGCCGCTAGTACCTCATCTCCATAGGCGCCACCAAGATACGCGGTGGCGGGTGTATCGCTGGCGGCAATCGGATGATCCAATAAATTATGGTAAAGATGAAGAGACGCGCCGATCGCCAAACCGCCATCATCACAAGTCGGTGCGATGAGGACGTTCTCGAACGAACCCTCGCGCGGCGCAACCGGCTACGGCACCGTCCCGCAGGACGCAGGCGGCACCGTCGTGTCCGAAATTCTAGCCGAGAATATTCGGATGGTCGGTCATGGTTGCCTCGACGAGGGTAGCAAATTGACAGCGCCGATGTGTAACAAAACATCATAACGGTGTGGAATTTGGCGTCAGCGCGGCGCTAGCACCATCACCATTTGCCGGCCTTCCATCGATGGGAATTGTTCGACCTTAGCGAGTTCGAGCGTATCGCTTTTTACCCGTTCGAGGATGGCTGTTCCCAACTCCTGATGGCGCAATTCGCGGCCGCGGAAGCGCAGCGTCACTTTCACCTTGTCGCCTT
>CAJWTF010000098.1 GCA_913046825.1 uncultured Rickettsiales bacterium
AACTTAATTTTAAAAATTGATATTGAAGGTGATGAATACAAAATATTAGACGTTAAAATCCAAGGTGTCAGTATGATCGTTACGCAGCGTGATGAATTTACCGGATTTATTCGCAATAATGGCGGGAAAATCGGCCCGTTGATCAAAGCGCTTCGTAAAAAGATGGCCTCGTTAAAGACTAGGTCGCGCGAGCTGCGATAGCTTGGTATTCCCGCCGCACGGTGGAAAACTGAACCGCACCGACGTATGTTTTCACCGTGTTAATGGTTTGTATTTGATTCGATGTGGCTGGGTTGCCGCTTCGCCCAACCGTCGGCGTTTGTCCGCCTCGTAATCCTCGTAGTTGCCTTCGAACCAAACAACCTGGCTGTCGCCTTCATAGGCCAAAATATGGGTTGCGATGCGATCCAGGAACCAGCGGTCGTGGCTGGTAATCAGGATGCAGCCAGCGAACTCACTCAAGGCTTCCTCGAGTGCGCGCAACGTATCAATATCGAGATCGTTGGTCGGCTCATCCAGCAATAGCACGTTCGCGCCGGTCCTTAACATCTTCGCCAAATGAACCCGATTCCGTTCACCGCCGGACAACTGCCCGACCTTTTTTTGCTGGTCCGGACCGCGGAAATTAAATGCCCCGACATAGGCCCGGCTCTGCATTTTCCGTTGACCAAGGTCAATTTCTATCTCGCCTTGGCTTATTTCTTCCCAAACGTTTTTGTCAGCGTCGAGCGTATCGCGGGACTGGTCGACGAAGCCGAGCTGCACCGTTTTGCCGACACGCAATTCGCCTCCGTCAGGCGTCTCGTCGCCTGTGATCATACGGAACAGCGTGGTTTTACCGGCACCGTTCGGGCCGATCACACCGACAATACCGCCTGGGGGAATCTTGAAGCTCAAGTCCTCCATCAGGAGGTGATTACCATAGCCTTTGCGAAGACCCTCTGCCTCAATGACCAAATCACCAAGACGTTCGCCCGCCGGAATGACAATCTGCGCCGAATCGGGAGCACGATCCTGACTTTCAGCTAATAATTGCTCGTAAGCGGTAATCCGGGCTTTCGATTTGGCCTGACGGGCTCTCGGGCTGGCGGCGATCCATTCGCGTTCGCGGGCGAGGGTGCGCATGCGCGCCGATTCACTGCTGCTTTCGTGCTGGAGCCGTTTTTCCTTCTGCTCGAGCCAAGCCGAATAATTACCCTCGTAGGGGATGCCCCGGCCGCGATCGAGTTCCAAGATCCACCCGGTCACATTATCAAGGAAGTACCTGTCATGGGTCACCATGACGACGGTGCCTTCGTATTCCCGCAAGTGACGTTCCAGCCAAGCGACGGTTTCCGCATCGAGATGGTTCGTCGGCTCGTCAAGAAGCAACAAATCCGGTTTGCGAAGCAACAATTGACAAAGCGCAACTCGACGGCGCTCACCACCCGAGAGGTTTTCAACCTCGGATTCGCCCGGGGGGCAGCGCAAGGCATCCATAGCGATTTCGATTGTTCGATCCAAATCCCAAGCATCTGCCGCGTCTATCTTTTCCTGGAGCTCAGCTTGTTCCTCGATCAACGTGGTCATTTCGTCCGGGTCTTCGACTTCACCCAGTTTAAGGCTGACTTCCTCAAACCTGTCGACAAAGCCCTTTTGCTCGGCCAATCCTTCCAAGACATTTTCGGCCACGGTCTTATCCGGATCGAGTTGCGGCTCTTGCGGCAAATAGCCCACGGTCGCCCCTTCAGCGGCCCAGGCCTCACCGTTGAACTCTGTTTCCATACCGGCCATGATTTTTAGAAGCGTCGATTTTCCGGCGCCGTTATATCCCAAGACCCCAATCTTTGCGCCGGGCAAGAACGCCAGTGTGACGTTGTTGAGAACTTCACGTCCGACCTGATAGGCCTTAGTCAGGTCCTTCATCACATAAATATATTGATAAGACGCCATTGAATTCGCTCCGAAATAACGATGCTGGGGGGGATCGGTGGCACTGTTTAGCGAATCGGTCGGTTTCAAGCAACATTGCTGCAGTATAAGCGGTTTGCATTTGTCGCTAACGGCGAACCCGTTAGAGTAATATTAACCACAGCACAGGTGCCAAGATGAACTACGAATCGATCTTTGCGGAACACGCCAACAAAACCGTTCGTGCTGGTCTCATTGGAGCCGGTCAGTTCGGAGCTTCCTTCGTTGGCCAAGTAGTTCGCACGCCGATCCTTGATATCCCGGTCGTTTGCGACCTCGACGCTGAACGCGCTGCCGCGGTCTTTATCGCCGCAGGCTATGCAGCTGAGGACGTTGTTATTGCAGAAAGTATACCGGTGGCGTTGATGGCCCTCGAATCGGGGAAAAGAGTGGCGGTCGGAGACGCGGGTATCGTGCCGCAATTGCCCTTAGACATCATTGTTGAAGCGACGGGCAATCCGGAAGCAGCCGCCTTAATCGGTGTCGCCGCATTGGATGAGGGAAAACACCTTGCGATGGTTACGAAGGAGGCCGATTCGGTGATAGGTCCTTATTTGGCAGCGCGCGCAAAGAGGGCAGGGCTGGTGGCCACGCCGGTCGATGGCGATCAGCCGAGCTTGCTGATAGGCCTTTTGTCATGGGCTAAATTGCTTGGCCTCGAGGTTGTCTCGGCCGGTAAATCGAGCGAATACGATTTTATTTATGACCGTGTCCACAGCACGGTCTCCTGGCGCGGCGAAGCCATTGCGGTGCCGGACTTCGCCGATGTTTGGTTGATGCCGGAACTCGGCGTCACGGAGACGGTCGACGTGCGCAGCGAAATGCTCCGCATGTTTCCGCAACGTACGGTGCCGGACCTCTGCGAGATGGGGGTTGTGTGCAATCACACCGGCCTACGACCGGATAATCCATCCTTTCACGCCCCGCATGCCAGAACCCTCGAGGTGCCGGAAGTACTACGCCCGAAGGACGCGGGCGGCATCTTGTCGGCACCGGGTACCATCGATGTGTTCAACTGTTTGCGCCGCGCCGACGAACAGAGCTTTGCCGGCGGCGTGTTCATTGTCGTCGATTGCACGGATCGGGAGACGTGGCAGGTATTGTCGGAGAAAGGCATCCCCGTGAGCCGCAATGGGGGGCACGGTATGCTGTATAATCCCTCGCACCTACTCGGTGTAGAAGCGCCCGTATCGATCCTCTCCGCCTGCCTGTTGGGGCGCGGGACCGGTGCTGCTGAAGTCCGTCATACCGTCGATCTCGTGGCACAAACCGCGCGCAACTGGAAAGCCGGTCAGGTCCTCACGATTACTGACCATCATCACCATGAAGTCGCGGGTCTCGAACCACTGTTGCTTTCCGCCGCACCCGCGACAGCTACCAATCCGTTGCCCTATTACATGGCAGTGGGCGGCACGTTGGCACAAGATGTACCCGCCGGGACCGTGCTTACCCGCGCGATGGTCGAGGCACCGAAAGAGTCGGCCTTATGGAAGCTGCGCGATGAAATGGATGCGGCCTCGCAGTAGCTAAGTGGGTTTTCTTGGAAGTCTGACCACGCCTTTCCCGAGAATCGATAACTCGTCGTCTTGCTGAAGGGCTTCCTGCTCGATCTCGATAAGGCCGTTGCCATCTTCCTCGTATTTACCGGTGACCTTGCCTTTGATGAACAACAGGTCGCCTTCCGGGTTATGGCGGCGGATTTTCGATTCTGCGCGCACCAGGAAGCCATCGTCGCCCATCCAATTAGTCATGTGATGGGTAAGCCACGAACACCTTTCCGGGCCATAGTCGTAAGCGCCCGGCGCACCGACCTCGGCTGCAAAGTCATTCTCCCAATGAACTCGCTCCGGACAATCGGGGATACCGAATTTATTCTCAATCCCAAGGCCCGGGTGTTTGTCGATTTGCTTCCAGGCGATCTTGTTCGCGCGGATATAAAGACCGCCCCAACCTTGGGCGTAGCAAATGAAACCAGTCACCGTCATCGGACCCTTGGCCATTGTCGGCAATTCATCGCCGACACTCACGTCTTCCCAATAGCGGGGCGTGGCACCGCGCACTTCCTCTTTGTTATAAAGAGAATAGATCTCCGATAGCTCTTCTGGCGTATAGCGGCGTGGTTCTTTCTCTTTCAGCGCCTCGTATTTGGTGCCTTCCTCGCGCGCGAAGTCGCGGTCGGTCCGGAAGCACCAGCTGTCGGCTTCCGAGAGCAGATCGCCTTCCTGATTATAGAAATTGACGTGATAAATCTGTTGCACCGCGCGGCCGGAAAATCGGGTGTCGTGCACAATGAGGTCCTTGAGCCAGGCTTCGGTTTTGATTTCGTCATTGCGGCGCACCCAATTGTGCCAGGTCCATTCGGCCCCGGCCCACATAGCGTGCACACCTGGAAGACCGCCAACATATCCGGAAATGATCCGGCTACATGAGAACAGAAACGACGGTAACGCGACGACGTCGCCGAACTCGGTCTCCTTGGCGTAGTCGGGATCACACCACAGCGGGTTATCATCGCCGATGCCGTGGGCATAATGGCGGATATTGTCCCGCGTTGCTTCGTGGCACCAGGGCTCCAGGGTGTTCTCGATCTTGACACCAATCCGTTTGCGGAGGTCGTCCAACGCACCGTCGGTGACTTTGGGGAATCTGCGGTCGTATGAATCACTCATGTCGTTTCGTCTTTCCGTTTGGCTTCGAGATCGCGAAGCGCTTTTCGGTTGACCTTACCGGCCGGAGTTTTCGGCAGCGAATCGGCAAATTCGATCCGCCGGGGATATTCGTGTCTCGCCAACCGCTGTTTCGTGAACTCTTGTAGTTCGGTGGCAAAATTAGCGTCTGCCGGACGTGTAGAGACGATGAAGGCCTTGGCGACTTGACCGCGTGCATCGTCTGGGATGGCGATTGCCGCTGCTTCGTCGACATCCGCGTGAGCCAGTAGTGTATCCTCGATCTCCTTGGCGCTCATGGTCCAGCCGGCGGAGATGATGACATCGTCGGCGCGACCATCATGCCACCAATATCCGTCTTCGTCGCGGTGACCAAGATCCTTAATCGAAAACCAACCGTCGCGGCGTTTGAGCATGATTTCACCGACCTGACCGGCCGCGCAGGATTGGCCGTTTGTGTCGTGAATGTCGAGGACGACACCCGGCACCGGTTTGCCAAGAGTGCCCGGGCGGACTTCGAAATCCGTTGCACCTGGATAGCTTGCCAGGACGACGCCGACTTCCGTGGTGCCGTAGATGCTGCAGACTAGCACACCGAACGTCTGTTCGACCCAGTTTTCGGTATCACAATCAATCGGCTCTCCGGTGAAGGATAGCTTCTCGATACGGCTATTGTCCGCTGGGCCGCATCCGGCATTTTTCATCATGCGGTAATGGGTCGCCGCCGCTGACAAATTGGTGATACCCATCTCCTGAATGGCATTAAATAGGGTCTTGGCATCGAAGCGTCCTGCGTAACTGGCAATCTCAACCCCCATGGCCATAGGGGCCAGTGTGCCGTGCCAGAGGCCGTGGCCCCACGCGGGCGACGACGGGCACATATATCGATCGCCAGGGCGCACACCGGTGGCGTAGAGAGCAGCGATTATAACCGTGACGATGGCGCGGTGGCGATGCTTTACCGCTTCGGGCAATTCTCGGGTCGTGCCGGAAGTGTATTGGTACATCGCCATGTCGTCGGCACTCGTATCTGGGGTGAAGGCAGTCGATTGCGTCTGAAGGGCTTTGAAAAAGCCCTCGTCAACGAGGACTGTTCGAACACTCCCTTCGAGTTGCGCTTCATTGGCGAGGTTTTCAGTCGTTAACAGAAATTTGGGATCGCAATCTTGTAAGCGCAACCGTAACCCATCAGGGCCAAACAGCGTGAATAACGGCACCGCGACGGCGCCCATTTTCATCGCGCCGTAAAGACTGAGATAGAAGGCGAGCGACGGCTCCAACATGATCGCGATACGATCGCCCGTTTCAACACCATTGGCGATGAGCCAATTCGCGAACTGGTTCGACCAGTCGCGCAGCTCGCCGAAGGTCGCCGACTCGTAGGTTCCATCGTCTCGTGCAACGCGAATGGCGGTGCGATCCGGTGCGTGCCGGTCGATGCATTCGTGGCCGATGTTCAATTGCGCGCGGTCGCCGTCGAACAGATCCCACAGCGCATCCTTGGAAAAGTGACGATGCGCTTCCGCGTATCCGGTAATGTCAGTCAATCGTGCCATTGCAGAGTGTCGTTTTGGATTGGTGGGTGTCTGAATGCATGGTAAAAGTTGGGTTCCGTCAGGATTTATGACAACGGGCCTTTTTCGCAAGTGAGATCGTATTTTTATCGGGCAATGGCGACCTGCCGGCGCCTTTTCTATTTACTCGTCCGCACCCGCCTCGATGAGGCTCATACGGCAGCGTACAAGTTGCGGACACGGCAACTGATCGGGGCGTCCTGTTCGCATGGCATTATCCTTTCCTATCCGAAATCTGGGCGCACTTGGGTCGAATCGATGCTATCGCGCCTGTATGTGCGGCGTTTTGGTCTGCCGGATACGCGGGTTTTGGATTTTCAAGAAGACCGTGAGGAACTACCGGGCCTGCCTTATTTCTTCTTCACCCATGACTACGCCCATGTGACCCACGGCCAGTGGCTTATTCCGCAGCGCCGTAGACGTCGTCATTTTCGCGCGACACCGACCGTCTTTATCGTGCGCTATCCGATCGACACCGCCGTTTCGATGTATTTCCAACAGTCACGTCGGGAACGAAATCTCGATCAAGTCGATATATACGATTTCGTCACAACCCATCGGGGTGGGTTGGAGACCATCATCGAGTTCATGAATTTTTGGGCGCGTGAATTACCCCAAATTCGCAAATATAAAATCGTCCGTTATGAGGACCTTTCCTCCGACGCCTACCAATTCTTTGGTGAGATCACCCGTTTTTTTGATCTCGATTTCGAGGACGCGGATATTCGTGAAGCGGTCGAGTTTGCCCGCTTCGACAATCTGCAGCAGTTGGAGAAGGACGGTAAGCTGCCTGATTGGCGGTTTTCGGAATCCCGTGTCGAGGATCAAGACGACATGAAAGTGCGACGAGGCAAGGTCGGCGGCTACAAGGACTACTTCGATGAAGCGCAATGCAAGGAACTCGAAGGAATTGTCGCGGAAACCCTCGATCCGGTCTATGGTTACTAATGTCCGACAACCGGATCAAGGATGGAGTGTGTATGCGTAAAATCGCTTTGACGGTTTTGGGTTTCGTAATGGTTCTTTGTCCTTTGGCGCTTTGGGTCGCCTGGGCGGATACGATTTCTGCGGAATTCTGCTCACCTTCGGCGTGACCTTTTGCGCCATTTGTCTGATCGACAACATGCGCTCGCAGAATGATTCTGGCTGAGTGTGGCCGGGCGGTGTTTTTAACTTTGAACGAATGAGGGATTTTGATGCGCGTTTGTAGTTATCTTGAGAATGGTGAGCGTCGACTGGGTTTGCTGAAGAGCGATGTGGTGGTTCCGGTGGCGGCATTGGACGCTGCGATGCCGAATGAATTGAGCGATATCCTGCGCAGAGAAGGTGGGCTCGACGCGCTCAGGGCATTGGACGCCAAGGCTAAAGCATCAGACGGCATGCCACTCGTGGCGCTGACGCTAGATCTGCCGGTACGGGGTTCCGGCAAGATTTTCTGTCTCGGTCTGAATTATGCGGCCCACGCGGCGGAAGGTGGTCACGCGAAGCCCGAATATCCTTCGTTTTTCATGCGCGGTGAGACGTCGTTCACGGCACCTGGTCAACCCATCGTTCGCCCGCGCCTCTCGGAGCAGCTCGACTACGAAGCGGAAATGACTCTCGTCATCGGCAAGAAAGCGCGCCATGTCTCTAGCGAGAATGCGCTCGATTACGTCGCTGGGTATACCTGCGCAAACGAGGGGTCGGTGCGGGAATATCAGCGTAAGACCTCGCAATGGACCATCGGTAAGAACTTCGATCTCAGCGGTTCCATGGGGCCGTTCTTTGTTTCCGCTGATGAGGTGCCGCCAGGCGGCACGGGGCTGAAGATCGAATGCCGCCTCAATGGTGAGGTGATGCAAAGTGCGAATACCGACAGTATGCTTTGCGACGTGCCGATGGCGATCGAGTTGTTAAGCGCGGCCCTGACCTTGGAGCCGGGCGACTTGATACTGACCGGTACACCGGAAGGTGTGGGCCATGCCCGCACTCCACAAGTCTGGATGGAGCCCGGCGACATGGTCGAAGTGGAGATAGAGGGGATTGGATTGTTGCGGAATTCGATCGTGGCAGAAGACTAACCATGAAAGAGATTTCTGGCATCAATCACGTAGGTCTTCGGATCCGGGATTTGGCGCGTAGCCGAGCATTCTATGAAAAACTGGGTTTCGAGTTTATCATTGGACCAATCGGTCCGGAGCCGGTCGCCGTCATGGAACATCTGTCCGGTGTGAACATCAATTTTATCTTGAACGCCAGCAACGATGCTTCCGGCGATAACATCCTGATGGACGTACCGGCGAAACACACGGGTTATACTCATATGGCGCTCGAAATAAGCGACAGGGATTCGGTGAAGCAGCAACTTACCAAGGCCGGAGTATCGATCACCGAGACGGTTGAGCTTCCGGATGGCGCGGTGTTCTTCTTCATCCGTGACCCTGACGGAAATGTCATCGAGTTCCATCAACCGCGGTAGCCGTCTCAGGTAGATTGAATTGCACGAATGATTGGGGAAGAAGATGGAACCTGTCACCGCAAACTAGAATAGGATGCGCCCGATTGCGGAAACCATCTGTTCGAAGATATCTCGTCTGGCTGTTGGCGGTTTATGTCTGCGTTTGGCCGTGGACCTCAGTTAAGGGAGCTGTTGGCAGTGTCACCCCGGGTCCGGGCGTGGTGGAAATTCCAGTTCGCATTGCCGGCGAACGGCAATCCATGCGGATATATTATTTCAAACCTCACAGGTATCACGCCGACAGACCGGTGGTGTTTGTCATGCACGGGGTCAAACGCAACGCCCGCGACTATTTGAATGCGTGGAAAGAGCTCGCTCAGCTGCACAACTTGTTGGTCGTAGTACCCGAATTTTCAAAAAAACAATTTCCCGGCTCACGTAGCTATAATCTTGGGAACGTCTTTGCGCGAGGAGGTGCGTTAAATTCTGCCAGCGAATGGAGCTTCACGATCATCGACCAGCTGTTTGCGAAATTCGCCGATCTATTCGGGAGCGCGTGCTCTAGATACAGTATTTTCGGCCATTCGGCGGGTGCTCAATTCGTGCACAGAATGATCTTGCTGTCTCCACAATCCCCGTTCGACATGGCCATAGCCGCGAATGCGGGTTGGTATACTTTGCCGGACTTAAACCAGGCTTGGCCTTACGGATTGCACGGTACGAGCTTGAATGAGGATGCGGTCTTAACGCCGTTTGCACGCAAATTAGTGGTTTTGTTGGGGGAGAAGGACAACGATCCCCATGGTAAGTATCTTAACCGCTCCAGAGAAGCGATGGCTCAGGGGCCGCACCGTTTGGCCCGAGGACAGAATTTTGACGCCGAGGCAAAGCGGGCCGCCAAGCGCCTGGGAGTATCTTACAGTTGGGAGAGAAGAACGATAAAGTCTGTCGGACATGACCACCGCCGAATGGCCAAATTTGCGGCAAAAATATTCGCGCCTCAGATTGGATGCCGATAGATCGACTGGCTCTATTTTCGGAGGCTAAAACAATGACACTTTTTGGCTCCACGCAGAAAGCGCAATACGCACGTGACGGCTTCCTCTTCCCGGTGCAAGCCTTGCGTCCCGACGAAGCAGCGTCTTACCGCGCAAATTTGGAAACCTTTGAAAGTGAAATCGGTGGACGCATCACTTCGAACGCGGTTGACGGCAAATATCGTTTTCGCCTGCACACACTGCTTCCGTGGGCGCATGAATTGGCGACGCTCCCCGTCGTCCTGGATGCGATCGAAGCGCTGATCGGGCCCGATATTCTGATCTATATGACAACCTTCTTCATTAAGGAGGCGCAGACGGAGGCGATCACTGGTTGGCATCAGGACGCGACTTATTTCGGCCTGCGGCCCTATGAACACGTATCGGCTTGGATCGCGCTGTCGCCGGCGACGCTGGAGAGCGGCTGCATGCGGTTCGTGCCGGGGAGCCATAAAGGCGGACAGCTCGACCATCGTGCTCATGCGGATGTGAAAATCCTGAATACCGGCGGACAGCAGTTGATCGGTGCGCTCGACCGGGAAGCCGCCGTGGCGGCGCCTTTGGCGCCCGGTGAGTTCTCGCTGCATCACACGCTCACCGTTCATCATTCACCCGCCAATCATTCGGACGACCGACGCATCGGCTTCGCGGTCAGTTATATTCCGGCGCGGTGCCGACATCTTGGTCAAGACCGGCGCGCGCCTGCTATGTTGGTGCGCGGGGAGGATACATTCGGACATTTCGATCCGGAGGCCGTGCCACAAGCTGGCCGAGAGGAAGAAGCGCGGCAAGCGCATGCCGACTGTTATGCGCGCTACCGCGCCAACTACAATGAACAGGTCGACTTGGTGTCGAAATTCGGGGAAGCGCCGAGCGGGGCGATTTCAAAAGGGGAATAATATGTCGGAACTTGCTTTTAAATCCGCGACCGAACTCGCGGCCATGATCTGCGCGAAAAAGATCAGCGCGGTCGAACTGCTCGAGCATTATCTGGACCGGGTCGAACGATATAACCCGGAACTGAACGCGATCATCGTCCTTGACGTGGAACGGGCGCGGGCGCGGGCGCGTGAAGCTGACGCGGCATTGGCGAAAGGGGAGGTCTGGGGTCCGTTACACGGCGTGCCCATGACCATCAAGGAATCTTACAACGTCGCCGGATTGCCGACCACGAACGGACGTCCAGAGATGAAGGACAACATAGCCGAGGCTGATGCCTTGTCGGTCGAGCGTCTAAAAGACGCCGGAGTTGTGCTATTCGGTAAAACCAACGTACCGCTCAATCTCGCGGACTTTCAGAGCTATAATGAGGTCTACGGGACCACGAATAGCCCGTGGGATCTTAAGCGCGTTCCCGGCGGCTCCTCTGGCGGCTCCGCTGCGGCACTAGCGGCAGGGTTATGCGGGTTCGAGTCCGGCTCTGATATTGGCGGATCAATACGAAATCCCGCGCATTACTGCGGCGTCTTCGGACACAAGCCAACCTGGGGCCTGATTCCGCCACGCGGGCATGCTCTGCCGGGCCTGCTGGTTCAGCCGGACCTGTCAGTGGTGGGCCCCTTGGCGCGCAGCGCTGGCGACCTCGAGGTCGGCGTCATGGCCATGGCGGGCCCGGATGAGCTCGACGGCGTTGGCATGAAGCTTGACCTCCCGACGCCGCGCCAGACGAAGCTCGGCGACTATAAGGTTGCCGTCTGGAACAATGAGGCAATGGCACCGGTCAGCAGCGAGGTTGAGGAACGTGTCACGGCCGTGGCGAAGACCATTTCAGATGCTGGCGGCACGGTCGATTTCGATGCTCGGCCAGATTTCAACTCGGCGGAAGCGCAGAATACTTTCCGCACCCTGCTATGGTCGGCAATGGCCGCCCGCATACCCGATGCGGATTTCGCCGAGATGGTGAAATCCGCGTCCGAACTCTCCCCCGAAGATCAAAGTGGCGGGGCGCAATTGTTGCGAATTCAGACCATCTCGTATCACGACCATTTCACCGCTCATAACAAACGCATGCGCCTGCGCTGGGCCTGGGACGCTCTCTTCCGGGATCACGATGCCCTCATCGCACCGATCATGGCGACGCCCGCCTTCGAGCATGACCAGAGTGCGATGGGCAAACGCAAGATCACGATTGAGGGCGCGGAGCGACCTTATTTCGAGCAGCTGTTCTGGGCCGGATTGGCGGTGTGTTGTTACTTGCCGTCGACGATCATTCCCACGGGGCCAAATAAGGACGGATTGCCCATCGGCATTCAGATCATCGGCCGCCAATACGGAGATCTGGAAACCATCGGTTTGGCTAAACTGTTGGAGGCAGAGGGCTACGCCTTCACACCGCCGCTGGGGTATGCGAGTTGAGTGATTACGAATGTGAAGGATTGGTGGGCCTGGAGGGACTTGAACCCCCGGCATAGCCGTTATGAGCGGCTCGTTCTAACCAACTGAACTACAGGCCCGCAGTCTCTATACCAGCGCTGGGGGCGGCTGTCAGTCCCCAGTCGAGTGCCGGCGAAAAAAAAGCCCGCGAAATTTTGCGGGCCTTTTCGTATTAGATGTCCGACCGGTCAGTAATCGAGGAAACTGCGGAGTTTCCGGGATCGGCTCGGGTGTTTCAGCTTGCGGAGCGCTTTGGCTTCGATCTGCCGGATACGCTCTCGGGTGACCGAGAATTGCTGGCCGACTTCTTCCAGCGTGTGGTCAGTGTTCATGCCGATGCCGAAGCGCATGCGCAGGACCCGTTCCTCGCGCGGCGTAAGGCTGGCCAGCACGCGTGTCGTGGTCTCCCGCAGATTCGACTGCATGGCTGCGTCCGAGGGCAGAATAGCATTCTTGTCCTCGATGAAATCGCCGAGATGACTGTCTTCCTCGTCACCGATGGGCGTCTCGAGGCTGATCGGCTCCTTGGCGATCTTCAGGACCTTGCGGACCTTCTCGATCGGCATGGCGAGCTTCTCCGCCAATTCTTCTGGCGTCGGCTCGCGGCCGATCTCATGCAGCATCTGGCGGGAGGTGCGGACCAACTTGTTGATAGTCTCGATCATGTGCACTGGGATACGGATAGTGCGGGCCTGGTCGGCAATAGACCGAGTGATCGCCTGACGGATCCACCATGTGGCGTAGGTGGAGAATTTGTAACCGCGACGGTATTCGAACTTATCGACCGCTTTCATCAAACCGATGTTACCTTCCTGGATTAGATCGAGGAACTGCAAGCCGCGGTTCGTGTATTTCTTGGCGATCGAAATAACGAGACGCAAGTTGGCCTCAATCATTTCTTTCTTGGCCTTGGTTGCCTCGCGCTCACCTTTTTGCACCACTCCTACAACGCGACGGTATTCGGCAATAGGTAGGCCGGCTTCGGCCGTGATGTCGGTGATGCCTTCGCGAATTGTGGTGATATCGTCTTTGTAGGCCTTCGCGAATTTCTCCCAACCTTTGGATTTCAAACGTCCAACCTTACGAAGCCACGCTGGGTCGATTTCGTTGCCGCGGTATTTCTCAAGGAACTCTTCGCGTTTAATTCGGCATTTCGTAGCGATTCGAAGCAGTTTGCCTTCAAGGCCAATCAACAGGCGGTTCATTTCGTACATCTGTTCCACCAACTGCTCAATGCGGTTGTTATTCAGATGTACGTCTTCCATAAGGTCGACCAACTCCTGGCGTAACTTACCGTAACGCTTTTCCTGGCTAGGCTTGATTTCCAATGTGCCCTGCATGGCGTCCAAGCGGATTAGTTGGAGTTTGTGAAGTTTTTTGTAGGTCTTGTTGATCTGCTCGAAGGTTGCCACCACCTGTGGGGTCAGCTTGGCTTCCATGGCGGCAAGGGACAGGTTGGCTTCCGCGTCTTCGTCTTCGTCATCCTCGCTACTGCTTTCGTCCCCCCCGGCGCCTTCGCCTTCGGGTTTGCTATCTTCAGTATTCTGTTCCTTCATTGGCCCCAGTTTCTCGATCTTGCCTGTCGAGGCTTGGCCTTCAGACTCTTCGTCGCCTTCTTCGTGCTCTTCGTCTTCGTTCATATTGTTCGATCCGGGGCCGCCGCCGTTGGTAGCGTCCAAATCGATGATGTCGCGGAGCAGCATATCGCCATTCACCAAGGCATCGTGCCACTGGACTATGGCCTTGATAGTGAGCGGGCTCTCGCAAATACCGCCAATCATCATATCGTTTCCGGCCTCGATGCGCTTTGCGATAGCAATTTCACCCTCGCGCGACAGTAATTCCACCGATCCCATCTCGCGCAGGTACATGCGCACCGGATCATCCGTTCGGCCGAGGTCCGCCTCGTTTACATTGCCACTAGCCTGTTGGCCCTCGCTTTCGGTTGACTCGGGCTCATCAGGCGATTCTGCTTCGGTTTCTTCGTTTTCGACGACATTAATGCCCATTTCCGACAGCATTGACATGGTGTCCTCGATCTGCTCGGAAGAAACTTGGTCAGGAGGCAGGGCTTTGTTGAGGTCGTCATACGTGACGTACCCCTTTTCCTTACCCTGGGTGACCATGGTCTTTACCGCGCCGCCTAACGTATCGATTAGCGGGCTATCGCCACCATCTTCTTGAGAAACTTGGGATTGTGCTGCCGCTCTTGCTGCTTTCGCCA
>CAJWTF010000099.1 GCA_913046825.1 uncultured Rickettsiales bacterium
CTATCACCATTTATAAACGGGAACATTTACAACAACAGCGTTGAATCGGAATTGCGATGATTTCATTCAACATACGGTGCGAGAAAGGACACGTCTTCGAGGCGTGGTTCAACAACAGCACCGCTTATGAAGAACAGTCCGCATCGGGTAAAGTCGTGTGCCCGGTTTGCGGCAATTCGTCGGTGAAGAAAGCGCCGATGGCGCCGCGTGTTAACATGGGCACGTCACGACCATCGGCGACGAACGTGCCACCGGTCGCGGCGATCCGTGAGATGATCTCGGAAATCCACCGCCACGTCAGCGAGAACACTGAAGATGTGGGCGAGAACTTTGCCGAGGAGGCACGCCGCATCCATTACGGTGAGACGGAAGAACGCGGCATTCGCGGTGAAGCTTCGGACGATGAGGTGCAGGAATTAGAGGAAGAGGATATCAACGTCTACCGCTTGCCGAACCTGCCCCGCTCGGACGCTTGATCCTCGTTATTGGGGCCGCACCGCGCAGCCCATGTAATTGACGGAAATATCCCGTTCTTCCACTCGCCAACTACCATGCAGCGGATCGAACGCCAATCCGGCGAAGGACGTATCCGACAGGCCGCCGCGGCGCAACGCGTGCGCCATTTCCGAGGGGCGCACGAATTTGCGCCAATCGTGGGTTCCGCGTGGCAGCCACCGCATAACATATTCGGCGCCGACAATGGCGAAAGCGAAAGACTTCATCGTGCGGTTGAGGGTGGCGACGAACATCAGGCCGCCGGGGGCGACCAAGGCGCAGCTGGCATCGAGGAAACTGTCGAAATCAGCGACATGCTCGACGACCTCCATATTGAGGACGACGTCATATTGCTCGCTGGCCGCAGCTGCGGTCTCTACCGTCGTGTATCGATAGTCGATATCCAATCCCATCCGCTTGGCATGGGTTCGAGCCACCATCACGTTGCGCTCCGACGCGTCGAGCCCTGTCACATTGGCACCGAGCCGCGCCATTGGCTCAGTCAACAATCCGCCGCCGCAGCCGACATCGGCCAGACTCAGATCCATGAGTGGTTTTGGTTCCTGGGCGGCTCGGCCGAAATGGTCACAAATGCGATCGCGGATATAACCGAGGCGCGCCGGATTTAGTTTGTGGAGCGGCTGGAAACTGCCTCCCGGATCCCACCATTCGTCGGCTAAGGCGCCGAATTTCTCGATTTCGTCGGCGTCAACACTGGCATCCAACGGTCGCGCCGTTTGCTTTTCCATCATTGAATAGACACTCCAAATCTTGCACCCGCAGAAGGTTACAAGTATGGATACGCCGCCGTCGGAAGGCAATCGGCGTATTGGTTTCAGAAAAGCGATATAGGGTCCATTCAATGGCGAGAGTGGTACAGAAGTTTGGCGGCACCTCCGTGGCCGATGTGGAACGAATCCACAACGCCGCGCTGAAGGTGAAAGCAGAGGTCGATGCTGGCAATGAAGTCGCTGTGGTCGTCTCGGCGATGGCGGGTGTTACGAACCAGCTTGTTGAGTATGTGAGCTCGATGAGTTCGATGCACGATGCTCGCGAATACGACGTCGTGGTGTCTACGGGTGAGCAGATCACCACGGGTCTGATGGCCTTGGCGTTGCAAGAAATAGGCGTGACTGCGCGCTCCTGGCTCGGCTGGCAGTTGCCGATCCGAACCGACGACGCCCATAGCAGGGCACGGATCATGGAGATCGAGACGGACGCGGTCGAGGAACGGCTTCGCGACGGCCAGATCGCGGTGATGCCGGGGTTTCAGGGTCTGTCCGACAATGACCGGGTGACGACGCTTGGGCGTGGTGGTTCTGATACGAGCGCGGTGGCGCTGGCTGCAGCACTAAATGCGGACCGCTGCGATATTTATACGGATGTCGACGGCGTCTATACCTGCGATCCGCGGATCGTGGTCAAAGCGCAGAAACTCGACAAGATAACTTACGAAGAAATGCTCGAGATGGCCTCTCAGGGTGCCAAGGTCCTGCAGACCCGGTCCGTTGAGATGGCAATGAACCACGGCGTGCGCCTCTATGTTCGATCGACTTTCGCGGATGGAGAGGGGACGCTGGTTTGTGATGAGGATGAGATTTTGGAACATCAAGTCGTCAGCGGAATAGCCTATAGCCGGGACGAAGCGAAAATCACGCTGGTTCAGGTGCCTGATCGCCCGGGCGTTGCCGCCGGTATTTTCGGTCCACTCGCGGACGAGAACGTCAATGTGGACATGATTGTCCAAAGCACCGCCGCCGACGGTGCGCTTACCGACATCACCTTTACCGTCGCAAAGATCGATTGCGACCGCGCGACCAAGTTGCTTGGCGAGCTACAAAAGGAAATCGGGTTCGCCTCTGTGATCGCTGATTCCGATGTGGTGAAAGTGTCGGTGATTGGTGTCGGGATGCGCAGTCACGCGGGTGTCGCGCAATTGATGTTCAAGACACTGTCGGAGAAAGGGATCAACGTGCAGGTCATCTCAACTTCCGAGATCAAGATCAGCGTCTTGATTGCCGAGGAATATGCCGAATTGGCGCTTCGCGCCCTCCACACTGCTTATGGTTTGGATGCTGATTAGTTTAGGGAAGCTTTCCGGTCCGGGCGGGATCGGTTCGCACAGGGATAATGACGGACGAGAGAAGCTGGATTGGCTCGCGGCGGTTGCTCCGCCAATTGCGGGACGCGATGGCCGGGCATGGCAGCGCGCAAGAACGCCTGGACCGCATCGTCCAGCTGATCGCCCGTGGCATGGTCGCGGAAGTCTGCTCAGTCTATGTCCTGCGGCCAGGCGATATTCTCGAACTGTTCGCGACTGAAGGATTGCGCAAGGATGCTGTCCACCGAACCCGCTTGAGAATTGGTGAGGGTCTGGTCGGCGATATTGCCGCATATGCGCGCCCGCTGGCGTTGGAAGACGCGCAATCCCACCCGCAATTCGCCTATCGTCCGGAGACTGGCGAGGAGATATTCCAATCGCTGCTCGGCGTGCCGATATTGCGGGGCCGTCGGGTTTTGGGCGTGCTTGTGGTGCAGAACCAGAGCGAGCGCGGTTATGTCGAAGGCGAATCCGAAACCTTGGAGACCATCGCCATGGTCTTGGCGGAATTGGTGGCGGGCGGCGAGCTCATTCAACAAGCTGAGTTGACTGCGGCGGAAAGGCCATTGGGCGTACCATCCCGCTTGAATGGGACCCGATTGAACGGAGGCTTGGGATTCGGACCGGCGTTGTTGCATCGCCGGGGCACGAGGATCAACCAACCGGTGTCCGAGGACCCAGAGCGAGAATTGGAACGCCTCGACGATGCGGTCGACGATATGCGCCGGTCCCTCGACGCCATGGTCGAGAGCTACGATCGGGACGGCGGCGGCGAACACTTGGAAATTCTGCGGACCTATCGGATGTTTGCCGAGGACAGGGGCTGGTTCGGCCGGGTTCGGGAAGCCGTTCGTGGCGGCCTTACGGCGGAGGCCGCTGTCTCGAAGGTGCTGAACGATACACGTGTGCGGATGCGGCAAATTAATGATCCCTATATCCGCGAGCGATTGTTGGATATGGACGATCTCGGCTACCGGTTGCTGCAGCACTTGACCAGTGAGGAGCGAAGCGCCGACGCGACCGCCACAGACGAAGGGTTCGTGTTGATTGCTCGCTCCATGGGGCCGGCGGAGCTGCTCGATTACGATCACCGTCGCCTGCGCGGCTTGGTGGTCGAGGAAGGTTCCTACAATTCCCATGTCGCCATTGTGGCGCGTGCCCTCGATATTCCGGTTGTCGGCGGCATTCACTACGTGCTGAGCCAGGTCGAGGAGGGCGCTCCCGTACTGGTGGATGGAAACACCGGGGTCGTCGTCATCCGTCCCAGTGCTGAATTTCAAGCTCGTATCCGCGAGAGTATCGATACTCAAGAACGGCGTCGGGTCGAACAGGAAGCGATCCGAGGATTGCCCGCGCAGACCCGCAACGGTGTTGATGTATCGCTGTTGATCAATGCCGGTCTGTTAATCGATTTGGATCACCTGGCGGACACGGGTGCGGATGGTGTCGGGCTGTTACGCACGGAGATCGCCTTCATGTTGCATCCGGATTTCCCGAGCCTGTCGGAACAAAGGGAGACGTATGCCGGTATTTTTGATGGCGCCGGGGATCAGCCAGTTGTGTTTCGGACGTTCGATATCGGCGGTGATAAATTGCTGCCGTATTTCAGCAGTGGCGAGGATGAGAACCCAGCGATGGGCTGGCGGGCGATACGCATCGCCTTGGACCGCCCCGGCATGTTGTGCCGGCAATTGCGCGCCTTGATCGAGGCTGCGTCAGGCCGCGAATTGCGGATTATGTTTCCCATGGTGAGCGAAGTCGCCGAGTTTGATAGGGCGCGTGCGCTTGTGGATCGGGAATGGGCGCTGGCGCGTGCGCGCGGCGTTACTCTTCCGAAGGCCTTGCATGTCGGCGCCATGCTTGAGGTGCCGTCGCTCTATTTCCAATTACCGGCGCTTTTGGAGCGCGTTGATTTTCTCTCTGTCGGATCGAATGATTTATTGCAGTTTCTGTTTGCCATTGACCGGGGCAATCCACAGGTTGGTGAACGTTACGACACGTTATCCCCGGCGTTGCTGCGGTTGCTACGCGATGTCGTGCGGATGTGCGATAATGCCAAGATCCCGGTGAGCCTATGCGGCGAGATGGCCGGCCAACCGCTGGAGGCGATGACATTGATCGGGATTGGGTTCCGTCACCTTTCGATGAATGCGAATGCGGTCGGTGGCGTTCGTCTAATGGCCCGCAGCCTCGATACAGATGCGTTTGGCGACTACCTCGCGACGATCATCGACGGCACTGATCACAGCCTCAGAAGCAAGTTGTCGGCGTTCGCGAGAGACCGGGGAATCGTGATCTAAAAAGTTAATTAAGTTGAACTACATAGGCCCTTACTGTTATTGAAAAATCGGAAGTTACTTGGCTTTTTCCGTTGGCTGGAAATTTGGCTGATCCGGATGCGTCGGATATATTAATCAGGTTTCAATTGCGACCGGAACTATAGGACGTGTGGGCTAACAATTCAAAATCGAGCTCTTCGCAGCAAACTGGTGACGGCCCAGGGTCGAAATCGGTGCCGATGACGGTTGGCCGGTACCTGAAATCCCAGCGTGAAGAGCAGGGCCAGGGAGTGGCTGAAGTTGCGGATATGCTTTGCATTAGCCGCATCTATTTGCAGGCGATCGATGATAATGAAATTGATAAACTGCCGGGCCCGGCTTATGCGGTAGGATTTGTGCGCGCTTATGCCGAACACTTGGGATTGGACGGGGCCAAAGTCGTTGAGCGATTTAAGTACGAGGGGAAAGTCCAAGAAAAACGCGCGCAACTGGTTTTCCCATCGCCGCTTCCGGAAGGGCAAATTCCCAGCGGGCCAACTTTATTGGCGGCCGCGGCGTTTTTGGCGGTGGCTTATGGTGGATGGGTTTTTGTCTCGTCGCCGAACGACAGTATTGTTGATATGATACCGTCACTACCAGACCGGATTGCGTCGCTCATTGGGAATGACGAGGCGGCGGAACCCGAAGCGAAGAAACCAGAAGTTGAGACGGAGGCTGAAGAAAAAACCGTTGCCTCGGCGACAGCACCGACCGAGAAATCAGAATCGGCGCCAACGCCTGAACCGGAAGCGAAGACCGCTGCATCGAGCGAGACGGCTACACTGAAAGTTGCGTCTTCCAAGGAGACCGAAGCGGCGGCATCGAATGATTCTGCGCCGTCGCAGTCCGACACAATCGTGGAAGTCGTGAAGCCAACGGAAGCTATTGCCAAGGTCGTTGCATCGACGGGCGAGGTAACTCCGGATCAAATTGCCATAAAGCCAGAGATGCCAACGTTGGCGACTGTGGAAAAACCTGCCGAGATGACAGAGAACGCTCCGAAAACGGAAAGCGCGGCTACAACTGAAATCACGGTTGCCGAAACCGAAAAAGCAGTTGAAACATTCAAATTTGGTGACTTGAATGCCGTTTTAGCGAAGTCGGCCAAAAAGCTGCAAACCGCCGCTACTGTACTGGCCCAAACAGCGAGCACGGCGATTGGAGAAACCGAGAGCTCTGGTCCTCCTTCGGCACCGCTTCCTAGTTCGGAGAATGAGCCCCGTATCTTCGGTCAAGCGGGCGAGGGGTCACGCATCAAGATCAAGGCGCTGGTAGATAGCTGGGTTGAGGTGCGTGCCGATGGCGGTGAATTGTTGCTCAGCCGCGTCTTGCGGAAAGGCGAAAGTTATCATGTTCCCGGCCAGGCGGGGTTGACCTTGGTGACCGGTAATGCCGGTGGGCTGGAGTTTTCCGTGGATGGTAATGTTGTGCCGGAAATTGGCCCGCTCGGTAGTGTTCGACGCAACGTGAAGCTAGACACCAAAGCGCTGACGGACGGCACCTCCAACGACCCTTAGTGGAAAACGACCCATGCTGGTTATCCTACGGCTTGATCAATTTGTTCGCCCGGCGCATTTTGCGCAGCTCCAAATCGTGGGCGCGAAAAGTCGAAACCAATAAGTGAAGAGTTGATATGGCTGCCTTGAAACCGGTACGTGGAACGCACGATCTATTACCCAAGGAGATGCGCGCCCATCGGCGGATCATGGACGAGGCGCGCGAGATTGCGGAGCGTTACGGTTTTGAGGAAATGGCAACGCCGATCTTCGAATCGTCCGATGTTTTTCGCCGCACTTTGGGGGATACGTCCGATATCGTGACGAAGGAGATGTATACCTTCACCACGAAGGGTGGAGAGGAGATTACCTTGCGGCCGGAAAATACCGCCGGTGTCGCGCGGTGTTTTATCTCCGAAGGATTGGCGCAATCGGTACCACTGAAATTCTTCTATGCGGGCCCGATGTTCCGTCACGAACGCCCGCAAAAAGGCCGCCAACGTCAATTTCACCAAATCGGTATCGAGACCATTGGTGTCGCAGCACCTATGGCAGACATCGAGGTCATCGCTGCCGGCGCGCGGATACTTGCGGATCTCGGGTTGAAAGATATTACGCACCTGCAGCTAAACACGCTGGGTGATCCGGAAAGCCGCGATGCGTATAGAGCAGCACTCGTCGAGTATTTCAGCAAACATACGGAGGCGCTGTCGACGGAAAGTCAGGAACGGCTTACGCGAAATCCGCTCCGCATTCTAGATTCTAAGAATGACGGCGATCAGGTTATTATCGCCGATGCTCCAGCTTTCGGTGATTATCTGAACGACAACAGTCGCGAATTTTTTGACAAAGTGAAAGACGGTCTAAGCGAACTCGGTATACCGTTTCAGTTGAACAATCGTTTGGTGCGCGGGCTCGATTATTACACTCATACGGCCTTTGAATTTACGACAACGCAGCTTGGTGCCCAGGATGCGGTCATGGCCGGCGGGCGCTATGACGGATTGATCCAGACCATGGGTGGGCCGAGCACGGCTGGAGTCGGATGGGCGGCGGGGATGGAACGCCTCGCCATGTTGTGCGGAGAGGCTCCGCCGGGGCAGCGACCTGTCGCGCTGGTGCCGCTTGGCGGTGATGCGGAAGCTAAAAGCTTGCCTTTGGCTGAGGTGCTGCGGGCATCCGGTTTGCGCGTCGATGTCGGTTACAGCGGAAATCTTGGACGGCGCATGAAGCGGGCGAATCGTTTGAATGCGTCCGTCGCGGTGTTGATCGGCGACGATGAATTGGCCAAGGAAGTTGCGACCGTCCGAGATATGGACGGTGGAGATCAGGTGGAAGTGCCGTTGGCGCAATTGTCCGAGTGGTTGTCGAAATACCGTTAAGCCAAGGCGGGGAGGTGCTATGTCGCCGGAAAATCCGGCCAGAGTTTTCGCCGTCGGCGTCAATCACAAATCGGGTTCGGCCTTTCTACGTGATCGGCTGTTCGTCGACGAAGAAATGCTGCCGGAGTTCTATGGTCGTCTCGCACGGGAATCGATCGGGCAGGCGATTGTTCTTTCGACCTGCGACCGGGTCGAAATTCAAGGCGCCCATCCCGAACCGGAACGTGCCGTATCCGTCATCCATGAATTCTTTAGATGGATCGGCGGCAACGATGCCGAAACGTTAGACCATGCGCTCTACGCGCATTTCGACGATGCGGCGGTGCGACACATCATGGCGGTCGCGTCATCGCTCGACAGTCAGGTGATCGGTGAGCCACAAGTGCTGGGCCAAGTCAAGGAAGCGCATCGCCATGCCGGGGCTGCGGGAATGATCGGGCACGAAATGGACGACGTCCTGCAATTTGCCTATGGCGCCGCGAAAAGGGTACGCAGCGAGACCAGCATTGGCGAGCGCGCGGTCTCGATCGCTTCCGCTGCTGTGCAGATTGCACAGGACATTCACGGCGATCTGCGCGAGCGGAATACTTTGATCGTCGGCCTCGGCGAGATCGGCGATTTGATTATGCGCCAGCTAAAGGCGGCAGGAGCCCATCGCATTTTCTTGACCGGGCCGGGACGACGCACCGAGCGGGAAGCGTTGGCGCTGGGATTTCACTTCCTGCCGTTCGACGACCTGGCGGGTGGATTGGCGCGTGCTGATATTACCGTCAGCGCGGCGGGTCTTGGTCGGTTCTTGGTCGAAAAAGGAATGGTCAATCAAGCCCTGCGCGAACGTCGCCGTCGGCCCATGTTATTCTTGGACGGCGGATTGCCGGCGGATGTTGAGCCGGACGTGCACGACTTGGACGGCGCCTTCGTGTATACATTGGACGATCTCGAACAGGTCGCTCAACGAGGGCGTCAGGAACGCGTGGCGGTGGCCACGGAAGCCTGGGAGATCGTTGACCGTGAAGTTGAACGCTGGCGCACCGGCCGTAATATCAAAGCGGTCGTGCCGACATTGGTCGCCTTGCGGTCGAAGTTCGATTTGGCGCGTGAGGAAATACTGGCGTCACAGCCAAAGGTCGACGCACATGAGGCGACGCGGTTGTTGGTCAATCGGTTGCTCCATGCGCCGACACGGGCGTTGCGGGATTTGGCGGAACAAGGTGCAGAGAAGGATACCGGAGAAATGCTCGTGAGAAGGCTGTTCGCACTCGACAAGGACGATAGCACGGAGGGTGAACAATGAGCATTATGGATCGCCTCGAGGGCGTGATCTCCCGACATTCGGAACTCTCGGCGCTGATGGCGACGGTAGATTTAGATGCCAATCAATACGCGGACTATGCGAAGGAATATGCCGAGTTATCGCCGGTGGTGGAGCGCGCCCAGGAGATGAAAGCCGCTCGCGTGGATTTGGCTGGGCTGGAAGAATTAATTGCCGATGCAGATACCGATGCGGAGATGAAAGAATTGGTGGAGGCAGAGCGCAACGAAATTCGTGACCAGCTTCCGGAGATCGAAGAAGCGCTCCGCCTATTGCTGTTGCCGAAGGATGCGGCAGACGAGAAAAGCGCTATTCTGGAAATCCGTGCCGGGACCGGCGGTGACGAAGCTGCCCTATTTGCGGGTGATTTGATGCGGATGTATCAACGCTATGCCGAACTTCATGGATGGCGAACTGAATTCCTGGATATGAGCGAAACCGAATTAGGCGGTGTTAAGGACGCGGCGCTGTCGATTGCTGGGCGAGGAGTTTTCGCGCGTCTGAAGTTCGAATCCGGCGTCCATCGGGTCCAACGGGTGCCGACGACGGAAAGTGGCGGGCGTATTCACACCTCGGCGGCAACGGTCGCGGTGCTGCCGGAAGCCGAGGAAGTCGATATTCAGATCGATACCGGCGATCTTCGTGTCGACACCTACCGCGCATCAGGGGCGGGCGGTCAACATGTCAACAAGACCGACAGCGCCATCCGGATCACGCATATGCCGACTGGTATCGTCGTGCAGTGCCAGGACGAAAAATCCCAGCATAAGAACCGCGCTAAGGCTATGAAGGTTTTGCGGGCCCGGCTCTACGATCACGAACGCCAGACCCTGGACGCGGAACGGGCCGCCGACCGCAAGACTCAAGTCGGTAGCGGCGATCGCTCCGAGCGTATTCGCACCTATAACTTCCCCCAAGGCCGAGTGACCGATCATAGAATTAATCTGACCCTTCATAAGCTCGACCGAATTCTCGGCGGTGATGAGTTGGACGAAGTGATCGATGTATTGATTGCGGAGGATCAGGCGGCACGCCTCGCTGAGATTCAATGACATTGGAGAGTATCGGTGCGTGCGTTGCCCGGGGCAGCGAAATTCTGAAGAACGCTGAAATTGAGTCGCCGCGCCGTGAGGCCCGTTTGCTGCTGGCGCATGCGACCGATCAATCCTTCGAATGGATTGTCGCTCATCCCGAAGCCGACTGCCGTGTCGCGGATATCTACGACGATTTGATCGACCGCCGGCGCGCGCACGAGCCATTTTCCCACATCGTCGGTACCCGTGAGTTTTGGAGCCTACCGTTTCGCGTCAGTGCGGATGTTCTTGATCCGCGCGCCGATAGCGAAACTCTGGTGTCCGCTGCGCTCGCTTGTTTTCCGGCACGAGAGCGACCACTACGCGTGCTTGATTTGGGAACCGGCAGCGGCTGTTTGCTGCTCTCCTTTCTGCATGAGAGACCTTGGGCCATGGGGGTCGGCGTCGACCGCGCGATCGCGGCACTGGTGGTTGCGCGGGAGAATGCACGAGACCTCAGGTTGGCGGAGCGCGCGCAGTTTCTTTGTGCGGATTGGGCGCAAGGTCTCTCTGACCGCTTTGATCTCATTTTGGCGAATCCACCTTATATTCCCGCCGCCGATATTGCTGGTCTTTCGCCCGAAGTGTCCCGCTATGAGCCGCGCGGGGCGTTGGATGGTGGCGCTGACGGGCTTGATTGCTATCGCGCCATAGCAGCGCAACTGCCGACCGTCGCCGGTGCGGGCACGCAAGTGATCCTAGAATTCGGCATAGGCCAGGGGCCTGCGGTGTCCCATATATTCGAAGCCTGCGGGTTTAGCCAAATCGAGGTCATCTCTGATCTCGCGGGATTACCCCGTTGTCTAGTGGCCGGCGATTTGACACCCACGGTTGTATGAAAAATGTCTTGGAAACCAGTTCGGAACCGTCTAATGTCTTAACCGTGCTTGTTTCGCAGACCAAGCGATTTGTACTGGTTGTTGCCAGAAGCACATAATCTTCAAAAGCCAGTCTTTTGAAGGGGGTGCGTCCCACGGTGCCGAAAGGGCCATTGTATCCGATTGGAATGGGACGCTGGATAAACTTCGATCTTGAAAAGACGGAAGTAATGAGACAAAACCAAGGTTCAAAGCGCTCGCGTGGTCGTAACCAGAACAGACGTACCGGACCATCCCGAAATCAAACCTTCGATAGCAATGGACCAAGTGTACGCATTCGCGGCAACGCGTCGCAGGTTCACGAGAAATATATCGCCATGGCTCAGGACGCGAGCTCGGCAGGTGACAGCATCTCCTCGGAGAATTATCTCCAACATGCGGAGCACTACTACCGTATTTTGGCGGTGCAACGCGAGGAAGCGGAAGCGCGGGCGAACAACCAGCAGCAATCACCTCGTCACAACAATAATAACGGGCGTCCGCAGCGCACCGAAGGGTCGAACGAGACGACGGACCGAGCTGCAGATGGACAGAATCAGCCGGCCGTTGAGGCAGATAACGTCGACGAAATGCCGGCATTCGTGACAAAGAAAATCCCGGAAGCGCCGAAAGAGCCCGAAGAAGCCGAAGTGACTGCCGAGACGGCTGTTGGGGACGATTGATCTCTGATTGTTGAGTGCGGGCAGCTAATCGCAGGCGACTAAAGGTTCTCGCTGAAGATTATCTAATAAGTTTGATTGCGTCGCCGGGACGTATGGTGCCCGGTAGAGTAACTCGTGCGTAGACGCAGAATTCCAAATGTCCGAATCCGCGTTCCAGCACCATCGGGATATTCATGTCGCGGGTGGAGGTGTCTAGATCGACATTGGTGGCGGCGCATCTTTCGATGGGCTTCTCGACCCGAAGCCGGGCCTCGCTGATAGCGAGGTCGTACCCGATCCAGTCGCGTTCTCCCCATCGTTCCGCCCCGGTGACGGTAAAGTTCGCGCGGAACCGAATTGGATTTATCGGTTGGTGGCCAACTCTCTTCACGGTCAAGGTGGTTGTCTCCGGATCGAAGTGGCCGGCAAGCTTTGCGATCTTCTTGTCTCGGCTGAGATTGAGGAAATGATTTTTAGGCATCCATCCCGGCGCCGGCCGATTGAAACCGCTTGATGCATGCGCCAAGGCGAAGCGCCGGTCGTGAGGAAGGGCTTCGCCCGCGATAAGATCGACGGTGACGAGCGTCTCCCCCGCTCATATCCTTAACGGGACAGCGGCGAATGTCGGAAAGCGTGATGGTAATGCCACTCAGGCTAACAGCCTGGTGTGACGGCGGAAAGGGAAGTGGACCGCTAAGGCCGCTGGGGAACCACAGTATCGGGAACGATCGCGGCGATGATGTTCGCGAGCCTTTCGATCAGCGCCATTCGCGAGAAGGATTTGAGGAGCGCCAATTGCACTCCACGCCGCGCCGGAAGTCTCTTTACGGACCACGATACCGGCATCCGTAACCCAGGGGCCTGATAGGCTCATTGCCGGCACTAGAGTCACTCCCCCCTAACCCATAACACCTTAAAAAATAGGTTGATATGGCTCTTTATGTATATTGAATGGTCCCGCTCGGTGGTCTGCATAATAGCGTCTCTATAGGTAGCGCTTGCGCTGCCATTCAATTATGGTGAACGTCTACGCTTTGCTCGCGCGTCGCGGGCAGAGGACTTGCCAAGTTGTGGCGAACTGAACCAGAGGTAATGACTGACCATGGCCTATCAACTTAGAGACTTGGTGAATCTGGAGCGTTACCCGATTGACGATTTGGATGGGGCAGGTGCTGCGCTGCTACAGTCATGTCAGGACTCGTTGGCTGACGGTGCGATATGCCATTTGTCAGACTTCGTTAAACCTGAGGCTCTCGCGGTCTTACAAGCCGAGGCTAACGCCTTGCGCGACCGAACCTATTGGATGGAGGCCGAGCGGCGCGCCTATTCTTGGCGCGACCCTGATGACTACCCGCGTGGTCATCCTGTTACGCTGACCACGCCTAATTTGCTCGGCACGATCACTCAAGACTGTTTTCCGAAGCGCGGCGCCTTCGTATCGATCTTTGAACAACCTGCTCTTACCGGGTTTGTTCGGCGTTGTTTAAACCTGGATTCCCTGTATCCCGTCGCTTGCCCTCACTTAGCAGCCAACGTCAAGGTTATGGGCGAGGGTTGCCGGCATGCGTGGCACTTCGACCAGAATGACGGTGCGGTGACACTTATGATTCAGTCGGCAGCTGCGGGCGGGCACTTTGAGTACGTACCGTACCTGCGTGACGAAGGCGATGAAAACTATGCTGAAGTTGGCCGGTTGTTGTCGGGCGAAGATCTTCCCACACAACGTGCCGGTCTCGCAGATGGGAGTTTTTGCTTATTCAAGGGGCGTCGATCAATCCATCGGGTATCCGAAGTGACACAAGGTGCGCCGGATCGTTTGTTGGCGGTGTTTAGTTATCATCACATTCCGGGGCATCGGTATAAGGATTCGACCGTCCGGTCGGTACTTGGGCGACTGCCGGAGAGCTACCCCAATCCAGCTTAAAGGCGGGAGCTGAAGAAACGATACTAAGGCTGACAGGTTTTGCTTGCCTACCAGCGTGTCCGGCCTGGGAGCCCATTGCAATACAACGATCACGCTGGTGATACTGCTGTGCGGACGGTGCATGGCGAGCGGCCGCCGCGCCTTTCATGTTCCGCCATGAATGCGGTTAAGGAAGCGATGGCCGCTCACTGCTGCGCCGCAATCGCCTTGATGCCCTCAGCCACTTTTTGACCATCCAAGTATTTCGCCACTTCTTCAAAGTCCGACAGACGCCCATTGGTACAAGAACCTATGAAACAAATATCCACTTTCGTTCCCTTTATAGGGGCACCAGCAGGCAACTTCATGTACTCTAGGGCTTCAGCAACGAGAGCCTTTTCCTTTTCCGCAGACCCTTCTACGGTAGGTACACTCTCTACTACTGAAATCGCCTGCTCAGGATTGATGCCCCATGTGACGGTTGGAGCAATGTTCGCCCCATCGAATTCCACGACGTCGTCGTATTCACAATCCG
>CAJWTF010000100.1 GCA_913046825.1 uncultured Rickettsiales bacterium
ACCTGACCGGCACCGTGCTGCACACCAATCTCGGCCGCGCGCCGCTCCCGCAAGCAGCCATCGACGCCATCGCGCTGACCGCGTGCGGCGCCTCGAACTTGGAATTCGACCTAAAGACCGGACGGCGCGGGGATCGCGACGCCATCGTCGAGGAACGGCTGTGCCGCCTGACCGGTGCGGAAGCGGCGACCATCGTGAATAACAACGCCGCTGCGGTAATGCTGTTACTGAACTCACTGGCCAACCGCAAGGAAGTCCCGGTCTCGCGGGGCGAGTTGGTGGAAATCGGCGGTGCATTTCGCATTCCCGACATCATGTCCCGCTCCGGCTCGAAGCTTGTCGAGGTTGGAACCACCAACCGCACCCATTTGAAGGATTATGCCGAAGCTATCGGTCCCCGCACGGGATTGCTGATGAAAGTCCATACCAGCAACTACGAGATACAAGGCTTCACGGCGGAAGTATCGGAGCGCGATCTCGCCAATTTGGCCCATGAGCACGACCTGCCGATGACCGTTGACCTCGGCAGCGGTGCACTCACCGATATGGCGCAATTTGGCCTCCCACATGAGCGGACACCGATGGAAACCCTCGCCGACGGGGTCGATCTCGTCGCCTTCAGCGGCGATAAGTTACTGGGAGGACCGCAAGCGGGCCTCATAGTGGGTAAGGCGGAGCTGATCAAGCGACTTAAGAAGAACCCGCTAAAACGCGCCATTCGTTGCGACAAGATGACATTGGCAGCACTAGATGCCGTACTCAGCTTTTATGAGAACCCGGACAAGCTGGCTGAGGAAGTTCCCTCGATCCGGCTGCTTTCGCGCAAGCAGGATCATATCCGCACTCAAGCGGAGCGGGTGGCTCCGGCGCTACGGAATGCCCTTCAAGGACAGGTCAATATCGATACAACCGATTGCATGAGCCAGATCGGCAGTGGCGCCCTGCCCGTCGAGGCGCTGCCGAGCGCCGCCATTGCGCTCTCCCCCATTCTAGACGGGAAGCGCGGTATCGGCAGTGCTTTAAAGCGCCTTGCCTCTGACATGAGGGGCCTTGCGGTGCCAATCATCGGACGGATCGAGGACGACCGTATGCTGCTCGACCTTCGATGCTTGGAGGACGAGGAAGAATTTCTCAAACAAGTCTCCGACCTAGCGCGGCCCACAAAATGATAATCGCGACCGCAGGTCATATCGATCACGGCAAGACCGTCCTGGTAAAGGCACTGACTGGCGTCGAGACCGACCGCTTGCCGGAAGAACGTGCACGCGGCATGTCTATCGATCTCGGTTTTGCCTATGCGGATCTCGGTGACGGCGCGGTCAGCGGCTTTATCGATGTCCCGGGCCACGAACGGTTTGTGCGCAACATGCTGGCCGGGGTCAGCGGAGTTGACTATGCAATGCTTATCGTCGCCGCCGATGACGGCCCGATGCCCCAAACCGAAGAACATTTGGCTATTCTCGATCTCCTCGGTGTAGACAAAGGATGTATCGCACTGACCAAGGTCGACCGGGTCGATCCGGAACGCGTCGAGGAAGCGAAAGAACTGATCCAAATTTTGATCGACGGCACAACGCTGGAAGGGGCCGAAATCTTCCCAGTCTCCGGTATTACCGGCGAAGGCGTTCCGGCACTGCGCGATCACTTATCAACCGTCGCCAGAGAAATTCCAGACCGCCGGGGCAGCGGCAACTTCCGCCTCGCCGTCGACCGTTGCTTTACCTTGTCGGGCGCGGGTCTGATAGTGACCGGCACGGTCTTCTCCGGCAGTGCTAAGATCGGCGACCGGCTCATGCTAACTCCGCTAGGTCGCGAGGTTCGACTACGGGGCATTCACGCTCAAAACAGCGAAGCCGAATCCGGTGGTGCCGGGGAGCGCTGCGCGCTGAACATCACGGCACAGGGTTTGAGCCGCGCAAATGTTCATCGCGGCGACTGGATTTCCGCCCCCGAAACGCACGCGCCGACGCGCCGCCTGGACGCCCAGATCCGTGTTTTGCGCGGCGAGCAACGTCCACTCAAACATTGGACACCCATCCACCTGCATCTCGCCGCCGCCGACGTGACGGCCCGCGTTGCGATATTGGAAGGCAAGGAAATCGCGCCCGGTGAAAGCGGATTGGTGCAACTCGTGCTCGACGAGCCGATAGGAGCGCTCTGGGGGGATCGGTTAATCCTGCGCGATCAATCGGCGCGCCTTACCGTCGCGGGCGGAAAAGTGATCGATCCGTTCTCTCCGGCACGCGGACGGGCCCGCCCGGAGCGGATTGAGACGATCAAGGCGCTTGGGCTGAGCGACCCGGGCACCGCCTTATCGACGTTGCTGGATCAAGCTTCCGCGGGCGTGGAGTTAGAGCCCTTTGCTCGCTCACGAAACCTTACATCGGCGGAAGCAACGGAGCTTTGGCGGAAGACTCCAATGACGCGGGTTGGGCGGGCAGAAGCGCCCATCGGCGTCTCCGAGACGCGTTGGGCATCGCTGTCCGCAGATTCCATCAACGCCCTTGGAGAGTGGCATAAATCGCACCCGGGCGATCCCGGACCGACCGAAGATCAACTTCGCCGCCGGATGCCGGTCCGGGTGCCCTTGGACCTTTTTGCCGCAGTTCTCCTAGGTCTTATCAACGCCAATAAAATCGCCCGCGACGGCGCCACTTTGCGGCTGCCGGCACACCGGGCCGCGATGTCTGATGCGGAAACATCGCTCTGGGAGAAAGTCCGCCCGATGATGGAAGAGGGCGGATTGCGTCCACCCCGCGTACGGGAGATTGCCGAGGATTTAAACCAAACGCCGCAGATGATCGAGCGCTTCCTGTTCCGCGCGGCACGTCTCGGGATCGTTCACGCCGTGGCAAAAAACCGTTTTTACCCGCCTGCGACAATGCGCGATATGGGTCGCTTGACGGAACGTCTTGCGGCAAAATCGGAGGACGGTATCTTTTCGGTCGCCGATTTTCGCGACGCCACGGATATCGGGCGAAACGTCGCCATTCAGGTGTTAGAATATTTCGACCGCAGCGGTTTCACACAACGGATCGGCGAAGGTCGGAAAATCCGGAACCCAGTCGACGAAGTTTTCTCTAATTAGGAGCGGTTAGACGACCGGCTGCTGTTGCGTCGCACAATGAATCCCACCACCAACTTCCACAATCGAATCGACATCAAAGATTACAATTTCACGATCCGGATAGAGCTCACTAAGCACACTTCGTGCACGCTCGTCCGTCGCTTGATCGCCAAACTACGCTGCGATGACCACTCCATTACAGAGGTAGTAGTACTTAGGACGCAACGAAGTCATCGGATTGCACGCGGATCTCATGAGGATCGGGTATAACGACAAGTTCCAAACGGTTTCCCTCGGCATCTCTTGCTGCCTCTAAGACACGTTATGTTTGCATCGCGGCGACAGACCAGGGGTCATCGGCCGCAACCGTTGAAATTCAAATGCGTGACGGCAAGGCGTCCATCGTCATCCGTTACAAATACGGGGCCGGGATCTCGACACTAGAGATCGTCGGTTGGGATATCCCAAATATCCACGTTCTCAGCGAGCTTACGACGAGCGCTTGCAGCAAAATCTCGATGCATCAGCATTACTCCTGACTCGAATTGCGCAACCGTATTTGCAATATCCGCAATTGCTTGCTGCAGGTCCTTAAGAAAGGTGGCATCCGGATGCACAACGCGATTGACGGGCCAGTGCATAAAGGTGCGCGTATGCCGCGCGGATTCTTCAGTCATACGGAATACTGCACGCTGTTAAGACCTTGCGTTCGCAATCTGCAAATCGCAATCCATCCAAATCACCCCCATCAACGCACCGCTCACTGAAAGGAGTTGGCGTCTGGAAATCATCGGATCCCCATCTCACATTATAATGGCGATATCTAACGGAGCATTCCGCGAGCGACGATGGGCCACAACGCTTCTACTCGGTCACCACGATACCCCACATACCAGTCGTACATGTTCACCGTCGGATCACAATGTCCGGGAATGAGCTTGAGCTTGTCGCCCAGGCGTACTGGATGATTGGCTTTCGCAATATCGAGGATGCCATGCTCGTCGGATGCCCGGCCAAACTCAACTCCCGGCATATCTGCGACCGTCGGCGGGCCCGAATCCATCGCCAAGGCCTTTAATCCCGCATCCACCAAAGCCCGATCCTCGGCCGGCGTGCTCATCACGGTGACGTAGACGAACAGACTGTTCTCGAAGTCGTCGAAAAATCCGCCGCCCGGGTTCAAATTCTTGCCGTAATCCGCGTCCATGAAGACGTAAGAGCCCGCCTGAAGCTCATTATGGACGCCACCAGCGGCCTCGAACTGGAACGTGCCCGTTCCAGCACCCCCGACGATCTCACAGTCCAAGCCTACCACTTTTAATCCGTCAACGGTCTCCTTGGTGAGCGCGATGCCGGCTTCCGCGGTCTGCTGGCGGTCCGCATAGCTTCGCACATGCTGCGCCCGGCCTTGATAGGCTTGTAGGCCTGCGAAATTAAGGTTCATTGCGGAATCGATTTGTTTTGCGAGATCGACCGCCGGCTGTCCAACCGGCACTCCGCAACGTGCCGCTCCGGTGTCAATTTCCACCAAGACGTTAATCACCGTCCCCATGGCGGCGGCGGCTTCGTTTAACTGCTCCACATTGTCCGGATGGTCGGCGCAGACACCTATCCAGTCTGCTTGCTTGGTCAGAGCCGCCAATCGCATCAATTTGGAGCGCCCAACAATTTGATTCGAAACCAAAACATTTCGCACACCACCCGCAACCATGGCTTCCGCCTCACCGACTTTCTGGCAGCAAAGGCCAACAGCGCCTCGCGCCATTTGCTCTAATCCGATGATCGCGCATTTATGGGACTTAGAGTGCGGGCGAATCTTAACCGACGTTCCCTCGAGCGATTTCGCCATACGATCCATGTTGCGCTCGAACGCATCGAGATCGAGGAGAAGAGCGGGCGTGTCGACATCTTCCAGTGACATGCCTATTTCAGCTGGCGGCAAAGTGGTCATCAGCGAACTCTCCTCTCTACGAGTTTTTCAGCGGCAGTGATTGCTCGCCTACCATATTCTTTGCGATCACATCGCGAACTTCATTTATATTAAGATCGTAATGTTCTATCATTTCTTGGCTCTGAGATACGATCTCATCGATATCTTGAAGTTTTTTCAATCGCTTAAAGACATCTGGATGTTCACAGCCCATCGCTTCGCCAAGCAATTCCAGAAAGTTCACCACCTCAAACGGCCAGTCGCTCTCGTGACTGCAGATATCGCGGTGACAGGCATGATAAATCCCCGCGAGCGTGTCGATCCCGGCTGCTTCGGCGGCTTCCAACTGGGCGGCGTGCAGGTCACGTCGGAAGTCCGGTAGAGCGGAGAGTGAATTGCACATATATCCGGCGCGCGGCTGCTCCAAGTCAACAAATTCGAGCCCCGGAATCGCCTCCAATATAGCGCGGACCGCTTCCGTTACACCTGGCGAGCCGGGATGTTCATGAAGCGCCACACGTTTTTCGACTCGATTTCGAAACAATTCTTTCAGACGGTCCAAATGCCGGTTCAGAAAAACCGCCATCATCGACATATCGAACCCAGTGCTGCCTTCCGCGTCCTCATAGACCGGCAGTGCCGTCTCCCCCATCTGAACCATGCAGGTGGGGCACCAGGAGACAACTTCCGACGCCCCGGTCTCGGCAAACCGCTTGATGGTCGCATATGCTTGTTTTCCGGCGTTTTCCGTATCGCCGGGGCGCAATTGTAGGATACCGCAACAATTCGCCGGCCCGCCATACACCGCGTAACTGAGCTCCAGCGCGTCGAGCACATCGAGACACAACAGGGCGATATGCGGCGTCCGCAGGACATTGCAGCCGGTATAGAAGATCAGGTCAGGCGGGGTATCTCCAGTCCATCGCTTTGTCGAGACGCGATCTAAATCCGATGCATTGAGTTGTAAACGCGGTAAAATTCGCGTCGCGCGGACCATCTCTTGGAAATTCGCGGCACCGGCGCGACGCATTTCATCGCTATCGCCCCGTTTCATCGACATCCGCGCCAGGATCAACATCAAGCGGGGGTCAACACCATCGTCGCAGGCATCAAGGCAGAATCCACTATGACTGCAGACTTCGGCCCATTTGCGACCTTCGGCATTTCCCTCACCGGTGCGCAGGATATCGACGACTCCTGCCAAAACGCGCTCTGGATCGGCATCGCCGAGACCTGCGGGTTCCGCCATCGGGCAGGCTTGGAAACATTTACCGCAACCGGTGCAGGCATCGGCAATGGCCAGAGCGCGCGCTTCGAGGCCTCCCTTAAAATCCGCCTTCTCATCCATAGAGCCGTCCATTGGGTCTCCTTCCTCCTCACCCCGGTCTATCGGGGTTGGGAATGCAGTGTCCCGGTCGTCTAGTTGACGTAGTCGGGCTCTTCCTTATCGAGGATACGCTTCAACGCCTCGAAGTGAAGCAGTGCCGTCTCGCGCTCGCCGCTCATTTGTTCGATCGTGGTCTCCACGATTTTTTCCGGAATGCGCCGAAAGGGCCTGCCCGTGGATTGCGCCAGCACCTGGAACATCGCAGCGCGCTCCAAATAATAGAGATCATCGAAGGCCTCGGCGACATTCGGTCCGACAACGACAACCCCATGATTGGCAAGAAACATCGCCTTCTTATTGCCGAGCTTAGAGGCAATCCGCAGGCCCTCTTCCTCATCCAACGCCAAGCCGTTGTACTCGTCGTCATAGGCAATCTTATTGTGGAAGCGGATCGCGTTCTGCTCCACGGGCTCGATCCGGCCGCCTTCCAGCATGGTGATCGCCGTCGCATAGGGCATATGCGTGTGCAGGACGACCTTCGCGTGAGGTGCGGCACGGTGGGTTTGACCATGGATGAACAATGCAGTTGGCTCAACCGGATGATTACCTTCCAGGACCTTGCCATCCGCATCGCAGATCAGGATGCTGGAGGCGGTAATTTCCGACCAATGCAGCCCATGAGGATTGATCAAGAAGGTGTCATCGTCTAAAGCGACGCTAAAATGATTGCTGATCCCTTCATGCAGCCCGAACCGGACCGCCCATCGATAGGCTGCGGCGAGATCGATCCTCAATTGATTGATGTCTTCCATGGGTCTCCCCTTTTCGTCGATTTGGGCAGATAATAAGATGTTCCCGTGCCCCCGCAAGGGGGCCTTACGATACTACCGAAACCGACGCCGGATGCGGTTAGATCCGAAAGTCTCGATTAAGGAAAGTCCTTCTCCATGATTCCACGTTACAGCCGGCCCGAAATGACCAAAATCTGGGAACCGGAGAACAAGTTCCGCATTTGGTTCGAAATCGAGGCGCATGCCTGCGACGCGCTGGCCGAATTCGGCGTCATTCCCAAGGAAGCCGCCGCGGCGATTTGGGAGCGCGGAAAATTTGAGGTCGACCGGATCGACGAGATCGAGCGCGAGACGAAGCACGACGTCATCGCCTTCCTCACGAACGTCGCGGAGCACGTTGGCCCCGAAGCACGCTTCCTGCACCAGGGCATGACGTCATCGGATGTGCTCGATACCTGCTTCGCGGTGCAATTAACGCAAGCGGCGGACATACTGCTTGCTGATCTCGACCGGGTCCTGGAAGTCCTCAAGCGCCGTGCCATCGAGCACAAGGATACGGTCTGCATCGGACGCAGCCACGGCATTCACGCGGAGCCCACCACGTTCGGGATCAAGCTGGCGGGACATTACGCCGAATTCGACCGCAATCGCGAACGCCTCGCCGGCGCCCGCAAAGAGATCGCCACTTGCGCCATTTCAGGTGCTGTCGGCACTTTCGCCAATATCGACCCACGGGTTGAGGAATACGTCGCCGAGAAACTGGGCCTGACGCCTGAGCCGGTCTCGACCCAGGTTATTCCGCGTGACCGGCACGCCGCGTTCTTTGCCGTCCTCGGTATTATTGCCTCGTCGATCGAGCGTCTCTCTGTCGAAATTCGCCACCTGCAACGCACAGAAGTCCGGGAAGCAGAAGAGTTCTTCTCTGAAGGTCAGAAGGGCTCCTCGGCGATGCCGCACAAGCGTAATCCCATCCTGACGGAAAATCTCACCGGCCTCGCCCGGGTTGTGCGAGCCGCCGTCGTCCCGGCGATGGAGAATGTGGCACTCTGGCACGAACGCGATATCTCTCATTCATCGGTCGAGCGCATGATCGGGCCGGACGCGACGGTGACCCTCGATTTCGCCCTGATGCGTATGGCGGGAATGATGGACAAACTGCTCGTCTATCCTGATACAATGATGGCCAATCTGGACCAATTGAAAGGCTTGGTTCATTCTCAACGGGTTCTGTTGGGGCTGACCCAGCGGGGCATGAGCCGTGAAGACGCCTATCAAGCGGTACAACGCAACGCGATGGATGTTTGGAAAGGCGATGCGTCCTTCTTAAACCTTTTGATATCCGACAGTGAAATCGGCGAGTATCTTGGCAATGACGATCTCGAGGAGTTATTCGATCTCGGTTATCACACAAAACACGTTGACACGATTTTCAAACGCGTCTTCGGCAGCTAGCCGTCTCTCCGTCCTCGTTCTGTGCCTCGCGGCATTCGCGGGTCCGGCACTAGCAACAATCGACACCGAGAAGGTCGAAGACAGCGTCCGCCTGCTGAGAATTGCTGCGCTGAGCTTGAAGAACGACCTTGATCGAGGCCGGGCCTTTACCGGACTTGTCGAAATGCAACTCAAGCGCGGCAAGCTGAAAGCCTCGCGCATAGAGCTTAAAAACATCAGAGATCGGCTTTGGCGTGTCCGTGCCCGCATCCTCACGTCAGATTATCATCTGCGGAAAGGCCGCACGAAAACGGCACGGCGTACATTAGCGGAATCTGTGAAGCTGGTTCCAACAAAAGGCCGAAAAAGAGGCGCCGACGACACGTATCTGGAGATCGCAACCCGCCAAGCAGATATGGGCGACTTCTGGACCGCGCTGTCGACTGCCAAACGCATATCCGTCCCGCTCGAGGGGCTTAACGCTTATCTATTGATCGCGGACAAGGCGGCAGCCAGTAGGGACCAAAAGGTCGCCGCGTCCGCAAAAAAAATGTTTGGCAGAGCGTTCGCTCTCGCGAAAATCTTAAAAGGAGCGATAACAGAAACGACGGACGTCTTGCTTCGAATTGCCTATGCCCAGATTGATGCCGGGTATAATAAGGATGCGCTTGTCACTTTACGGCATCTGCACCCCTTGTTGCTGAAATCCGATTTCGACGGGCGCGTCGACCGTATCGCGAATATGGCGGGCAGTTATGTGTTGGCAGGCGACAACAACACGGCGATGGGCCTCGTTCGATCCATTCGAGATATTGGTCACAAGGCGCACGCCCTGTCCGCCGTGGCCAGCGCTATAGGAAAAAAGGGTAATATCGACGCTGCCGTGCCGTTGTTCAGCTTAGCATTTCAAGACACAAAACGCCTCGATTCCGAAGAACTCCGCTTCAACGTCATCAAGCATATGGTTCGCTACCAGGCCGAACTCGGCCGCCATGCCGACGCCTTCAAAATGGCCGGTTATATCAGAGACAGACGCATGCAGGCGCTCACCATGTTGGCAATGGGCAAAGCGTTGATGTCTATCAACGATTACACCAACGCGGAAACAGTGACCGACTACATACCCTATGTCGGCATGCGCTCGCAGATATTTACCGCCCTTGCGAACGTCAAAGGAATTGCGGGACAGCGCATGAATGCGAGCGCGCTCTTAGCCAAGGGTCTGGCAGACACTCCATTCAAGAAGATTAATCCTGAAAGCTTGGAATGGGCGTTGCTCAAAACCATTGAAATCCAACGCCGCGTCGGCGCGCCGGAAGCAGCAATATCTCTCTTCTCCCGCGTCCGAGAGTTGGCAAAGCGGCTTCCCACATCGAAGCCTCGGGTCACGATCCTATCGCAAATGGCGGTCGCTCTGGCCAATATCGACCAGAAAGAAATGGCACAGGATGATCTCGATGTCGCTTGGCGATTGGCATGGCGGGACACCAATCACAAAGATTTTGCTGAAATGCTCTCCAACATTACGGATGCGCAATTGGCGGCGGGCTTCGTGCTGCAGGCCTTCGATACCGCGGCAAGAATTCCAGATGTTTCCGCCGGGCCTTCGCAAATCACCAGTGAAAATATCGACGCAACTTTACCGCCCGAGACCCCAAGAAACAGAGCATTGCGCTCCGTTGCCGTTGCTGCAGGGAAGATAGGTCAGTCGAAATTATCAATCCGGGCGGTACGGGCCATCTCCAACGAAACTGCGCGCGCATACGCGGTCGCGAATATTGCCGTCGTTGTCGCGGATGCCGAAAACCGTTAGCGGGAACTTGGGATTAATCCGAAAGTTCGCTCCGCGCGACTTCCAGCAATTTGTCCATTTCTTTACGGACGAGATGCTCACTGGTCTCTACCCCTTTTGCTTCCAAATCGCAAAAAACCTTACGCAACACATCGTCGTCGCCGGGCTCATCGAAACCCGAGACGATGACTTCCTTCGCATAGGCAACAGCGGCGGCGCCATCCAAGCCGAGCTTTTCAGCCGCCCATTCCCCGAGCAGCTTATTGCGACGCGCTTGAACCTTAAAATTAAACTCCTGATCGCGACGATGTTTCTGCTCAAAACCACTCTCGCGCTTGACGAATTGGCTCATCTAGCATGGTCCTCGGGTAAAAATTTCTTGCGCTCACGTCGACCGAATGTAAATCACGCTCGGCTCCATGCGCGCACGCCACAGGTATACGGATGAACCCGGCTGATTCAACGCCTCGAGGTGAATTACCGCGTTCTTAAATTCGCCGTTTGCGCCGCTTCCGCCGGGCTGTTATGCGAGGTCCCCATGTGTTCGATCATAATTCTTCGCCGACCAGGCCATCCTTGGCCGCTTATTGTCGCCGCAAACCGCGACGAAATGACGGATCGGCCCTGGAACCCGCCAGCGCGGCATTGGGACGACCGCCCCGATGTCACCGCCGGGCGCGACCAATTGGCGGGCGGCAGCTGGCTCGGCCGGAACGACTATGGTGTCTTCGCCGCAATCCTCAATCGCGAAGGCTCGCTCGGCCCCAGCACCGGCAAACGCAGCCGGGGCGAATTGGTCCTTGAGGCCCTCGATCACGCGGACGCGGACAGCGCAGCCGAGGCGCTTGGACAAATCGACGTTCACGCCTACCGCAGTTTTAATTTGGTCGTTGGCGACAATACCAACGTGTTTCATATAGCGAATCGGGCTCAGGCGGAGCAAATCGCCGTCGAAGAGGTGCCTGAAGGCTTATCAATGTTGACGTCTCAGGAAATCAACGACCGCCGGAACGCCCGGATTGACGCTTTCCTATCGCAATTCGAGGCCGCCGACATTCCTGACCCCGACAGCGCAGATTGGTCAGCTTGGCGAGATCTTCTCGCCGACGAAACTTGCGACTCAGCGATTGGCCCTTCGTCCGCCATGTGCATTTCCAGCGACTGGGGTTTCGGTACGGTTTCCAGCACGTTGCTGGCAATGCCACGGCCCGGCGCTGAAAACCCCGCCGGTATTTATCTCTTCGCGGCGGGTCGCCCTGACCGCACTGAATACCTACCGGTCTGAAACTCTGGCGAGACATGATCGCGGATTGTGCCTCAATCTCAGTTTTGCTATACGAACGCCGCGCCCAGAAGCTTTCAGATCGCCCTCAATTCACGGCGCGAAGAGGCCCCAAAATGGCAAAACGCAGACGGATCTACGAAGGTAAGGACAAAATCCTTTACGAGGGTCTTGAGCCGGGCACGATGGTGATGTCGTTCAAGGACGACGTAACGGCCCATGACGGCAAACGTAGCGGAACCATCATAGGCAAAGGGGTGCTGAGCAACCGCATTTCCGAATTCATCATGATGCGCTTGCAGGATTTAGGAATACCCACTCATTTTCTGCGCCGTCTCAACATGCGGGAACAATTGATCCGCGAGGTCGAGATTATTCCGTTGGAATTGGTCATCCGAAGCACGGCCGCGGGTGAATTCGCGGAGCGCTTCGGCATCCAGCCCGGCACACCGATGCCGCGCTCTATCGTCGAGTACTATTACAAATCGGCAGAACTCGGCAATCCGATGGTATCGGAAGAACATATCACCGCTTTTGGCTGGGCCGCTCCGCAGGATATCGATGATATGCTGGCGTTAGCGCTCAGGATAAACGATTTCCTCTCTGGACTATTCGTTGCCGCCGGCCTGAGGCTGGTCGATTTCCGAGCGGAATTCGGCAGAATTTACGAAGAGACCGGCGAAATGCGCGTCGTGCTCGCCGACGAAATCAGCCCAGACACTTGCCGGATTTGGGACGTAGCTAGCAACGAACCACTCGATTCCGATCGTTTCGATCTTGATCTTGGACGCGAATCAGAGGCCTATCAGGAAATTGCCCGCCGTCTCGGCATTTTGCCCGAGGCCGGGACCAACGACATCCAAGGACCGGAGATAGTAAAGTAATGAAGGCCAAGGTGCATGTGACTTTGAAGAACGGCGTTTTGGACCCGCAAGGGAAAGCCATCGGCAATGCCCTCGCGGGCCTTGGCTTCGGCGGTGTGGACGGCGTTCGGATCGGCAGATATATCGAACTTGAACTCGCTGAGAGCGATCCCGAAAAGGCCCGCGCCCAGAGCGACGAGATGTGCAAAAAGCTTTTAGCCAATACGGTGATCGAGAATTACCGCATTGAGGTTGAATAATAGAGGAGCGCGCCCTGCCGTGAGAGCCGCCATCATCGTTTTCCCCGGATCGAATTGCGACCGCGACGCCAAAGTCGCATTGGAAACTGCCACCGGACAGCCGGTTGATATGGTCTGGCATGGCGATCATGACCTGCCCAAGGTCGACCTCATCGTCGTGCCGGGCGGATTTTCCTATGGCGATTATTTGCGCTGCGGAGCCATGGCTGCACACTCCCCAATCATGCGTGAAGTCAAGAAAGCGGCAGACAAAGGCGTGCCGACCCTCGGCATCTGCAACGGTTTCCAAATCCTGACGGAAAGCGGCCTGTTGCCCGGTGTCCTGATGCAAAACGCCAACCTGAAATACATTTGCCGTCCGGTGTATCTTCGTATCGAAACCAGTCAATCGCTCTTCACCGCCGGATACGCAGAGGGACAGATCGTGGAGCTCCCAGTCGCCCACAACGAGGGCAACTACTTCGCCGACGACGACACGCTGGACCGCCTTGAAGGAGACGGCCGCATCGCCATGCGCTATTCAACCCCGTCGGGAGACGTCAACGCGGAAGGCAATCCGAACGGAGCCGCGCGTAATATCGCCGGCATCTTCAACGAGACAAAAACGGTCCTCGGCATGATGCCGCACCCCGAACGCGCCGCCGACGCACAACATGGCGGCACCGACGGTAAGGCAATGTTCAGTGGCCTGGTGGAGGCACTTTCGTGAACACCGACCAAATCACCCCCGAAATTGTCGCTGAACACGGCCTTACACCGGACGAATACCAAACACTGCTCGGTATTATGGGTCGCGACCCTAATATCAATGAACTCGGTATTTTTTCCGTCATGTGGTCGGAGCACTGTTCCTATAAATCATCCCGCAAGTGGCTAAAAACCCTGCCGACGGACGGCCCGCAGGTCATTCAAGGTCCGGGCGAGAACGCCGGTGTCGTCGATATCGGCGACGGCCGCGCCGTCGTCTTCAAAATCGAGAGCCACAATCACCCCTCCTTCATCGAGCCTTACCAAGGGGCGGCGACGGGTGTCGGCGGCATTATGCGCGACGTCTTCACTATGGGCGCCCGACCGGTGGCCAATTTGAACGCGCTTCGCTTTGGCGCACCGGACCATCCCAAGACCCGGCATTTGGTCGGCGGTGTGGTGGCGGGAATTGGCGGTTACGGCAATTGCATGGGTATTCCCACAGTGGCCGGTGAGTTGAATTTTCATTCCGCCTATAACGGTAATATCCTGGTCAACGCTATGACGGTCGGCCTCGCGGATGCGGATAAGATCTTCTATTCGGCGGCGGCGGGCCTTGGCAATCCCGTGGTCT
>CAJWTF010000101.1 GCA_913046825.1 uncultured Rickettsiales bacterium
GGACAGCGATTTGATCACGGTCGTGGTTGAAGCGGCGACGCCGGATCGCGCTGATATGGCAGCCTTGGCGCTGGCGGCGCGGTTGCGGCAATTGCCGGCGCATGTGGAGAAACTTTACGATTTCGCGGGCGAGGACTTCTTTCGTCGGAATGGCTTGCTCTACCGCGATGCGGAAGAGCTGGAAGAACTCGTCGATCAGCTGTCGCAAGCGCAAGGGTTATTGGGAGCACTGAGTGACGACACCAGTCTGCGCGGATTGTCGGACGTCCTAGGGTTGGCCATCGATGAGATGCGCGTTGGCAACGAACCAATTGGCGATCTCGCGAAGGTTTTTGGGCGAATTGCGGATGTGATCGCGGCGCGTCGGTCAGGTGAATTTAAGGAATTGTCTTGGCAGTTGATGATTTCGGACGAGGGGCCGAAGCCGAGTGATTTGCGGCGCTTTTTACAGGTACGGGTGAATGCGGATTGGTCGAGCCTATCGCCTGCTGCGCCTGCAATGGACGCGATTCGAGCGACGGCGCGGGAACTGGGCCTGACGTCGGAGAACGGCGTTCGCGTCCGGCTAACCGGCGGCCTGGCTCTCTCGACCGAGGAATTGTCGAGTGTCTTCGAAGGCGCCAAGACCGCGAGCCTAATGTCCCTCGCCATGGTATCGCTGTGTTTGTTCTTCGGCTTGCGCTCCGTCGTTCTGGTCGGGGCGACGATCGTGACCTTGGTGTGTGGATTGATTTGGACCGCGGGTTTCGCGACTGTCGCGGTCGGGCATCTTAACCTGCTGTCGGTGGCCTTCGCGGTGTTGTTCATCGGGCTTGGCGTCGATTTCGGCATTCACTTCGCCTTGCGTTATGCGGAGGAATCCCACGGGTTGGCGGATCGCGGCACCGCGCTGCGGCGCACGGCGATGGGGGTTGGTGGCGCCATGACGCTTTGCGCGGTATCCGCCGCCATCGGATTTTACGCATTTCTGCCGACGGCTTACCTAGGGCTCGCTGAACTTGGTTTGATTTCCGGTACTAGTATGTTCATTGCCCTATTCATGAGCCTCACTTTGTTGCCGGCCGTACTTGCGGTTGTGCCGCTGCGTTTGAAACCCGCACAGCCGGAGATGCAAGCGGTTCCTACGTTAACATTCTTCTCCCGGCATGGCGGTAAGGTGAGTGTTGCCGTGGCGATCTTCGCTTTCGGCGCGGCCTGGATAACGCCACAGGTGCGGTTCGATTTCGATCCCCTAAATCTCCAAGACCCGAATACGGAATCGCTGCAAACCACATTGGAGCTGATCCGAGATAGCGAAACCTCACCAAAGACGATTTCGATCATCCGACCGAGTCTCGAGGAAGCGCGCGCGTTGGCGGTAAAACTGGCGGCACTGGAAGAGGTCGCGAAAGCGGTTACTGTCTCCAGCTTCGTGCCGGAGGCCCAGATGGATAAGTTGACGCTCATTACCGACCTGGCCTTCGTTCTACTGCCGGTATTTGAAACTACATCGAAGAAACCATTGCCATCGGTGGCAGAGGAGCGGGCGACGCTGGTTAGGTTGTCGGAAAAGTTGGACGGGGTGTCATTGGGCAAAGAAGCGGCGCGGCTACGCAGCGAACTTAACGCGTTCCTGGCAGAGGCAAAGAACGAGACGGCGGTCATTATATTGCGGGATGCCTTGTTGGGACTCTATCCGCGTTTGGTCGGGCAATTACAGACGGCCCTTCAGGCGCGCGCAGTTGGCCTTTCGGATATACCGGTGGAATTGCGCGAACGGTTTCTCTCGGCGAGTGGAATTGCGCGGATCCAGGTAACGCCCGCATTCAGCGTTGAGGATAACCCAGCACTACGACGGTTCATAGAGGCGGTGCAAGCCATCGCGCCGAAGGCGACGGATAGCCCCGTAGTGATCTTAGAGGCGAGCCGGGCTGTTGTCGGAGCCATCCTGCAGGCGGCGATCACCGCGGGCGTCTTGATCCTCTTGATGTTGCTCTGTCTGTTGCGCAGCCTGCGCGATACGTTGTTGGTGTTCTATCCGCTGGTCGTGGCCGGATTACTGACAGTCGCGACGGCGGTTCTCTTCGATCTACCGTTCAACTTCGCAAATGTCATTGTCCTGCCATTGCTGATGGGATTGGGGGTGGCGAGCGGTATTCATCTGGTCATGCGGTCACGGGACGCCCGTAACGGTATTGCTCTATTTCGCACGAGCACGCCGCGCGCCGTAGCTTTCAGTATACTGACGACGATTCTCTCTTTTGGAAGTCTCGCGGTCTCAACCCATCGCGGTACCGCCAGCATGGGCATTCTGTTGACCATCGCCATTGGCTTTGCATTGCTTGGCGGATTGATTGCATTGCCGGCATTGATGGGATGGCTTGATACCCGCAGGTCTGAGCCGTCCTAGGGAGCGGTTTTCGATGTGAACGGCATTCGCCACCCGATTGCGAAGCCCCACGCAATCCAGATGACCTCACGCAGCGGTTTGACGAGCGAGATGGCGACATCGAATGCCCTATTGCCGGTAATGGCGGCCGTCACCATGAATAAAGCGCCTTCTTGGGTGCCGAGGCTCAACGGGATGAAAAATGTCGCGGCGCGGGTGAGCTGGACGGCGGATTCCAAAATCCATGCATCCAATATCGAGATTGTTGATCCGAGGAATATGGCGATGACGAAGACTTTCATCGTACCGACGATCCAATTCAAGAAGGAGAGGGACGTCGCGCGGGAAAATAGCCCGCCGCTGCCGGAATAGAATAGCAGCAATTCACGCTCGAATGACGTTATGCCCTCAAGCCACTTGTGCAACGGTTTGCTGAAGCGGGTACGGAAGAAAGCGCTGCCTGTCCGGCTGAAACTGCGAAACCGTTGAACGCAGAAGAATCCCATAATACTGAGGCTGAAGGTTAGCAGGCCGATGCCTGCTGAATATTTGAATGTGACTGAGAATTGCGTGGATAGAGGAATCAATCCATAGCCAATACAAAGATGGGCGACCAAGGCGATTAGATTGATTTTTTTTAATATTAATGATGCAATTCCTTGGTCATACGCGATGCCGAGAACGTTTTACAGCAACGCCGCTTTTACCGGCTCGCCGCCCATCGTCCCCAGTGGGGTCGCCATGTTGAAGGCCTTGCCGACCATCCTGATCTTCCACAGATCATAAAGTTGCCGAAAACGGCCTCCGAGCCACTCAATGGTGAGTTACCAAGATGCGGTATCGATCAAGAATCCGACAAAATAGACTGCCCGGACGCTAACTGCGCCAAAAAACCCAATTCCGTTGAGCTTGGCGAGGATAAGATCGGCATCGGAATTTTGGATAAAGAGGAAAATAATTCCCACTCCAAGTATTAAATAAAAAAGTGAGGAGCCGTCGTTTCATCAACATTATTCCGGAGGCGATTTGTCATCCGTTTATGCGCAGAGAGAGCCTACCGTATACAATGGTTAACGAAAAGCTGAAGACCACTTGGGGAAACTGGGCTGGACGCCATGACTGGTGGTCGCTAATAGTCCGGTTTCACTATACTTAGCGCAACTTGTGATTGCTGTAAGGCGGATTTGGCTCGTCGATGGATGTGCGATGGGGCGGCTGCGAGCTTTGAGAGATGAAGTGATGAAAGCTATAATGTTGGCTGCGGGCCTGGGATCACGGATGGGCCAGGATGGTGGATTTCCCCCAAAGGTTTTGCTGCGATTCGGGGGTATTAGCCTGCTGGAGCGTCATATTCGAATTCTCAAGAGTTTGAACATTTCCGAATTGGTGATCGGTGTCGGTTATAATGAAGATATGATCCATGAGGAATTGGAACGCATAGGTGCGGGAAGTTTTGTGCGGACAATCACGAATCCCGACTTCGCGCTCGGCGCCATCACGACATTGTGGTCCGTTAGGGAAGAATGTAAGGGGGGCGGACCGATTGTCATGATGGACGGCGATGTTTTGTACGATCAGAGTTTGATGGCGCGCTTGGTGAACGGAACTGAGGAGGATTGCCTTCTCTTCGATAGCGGTATTGAACCCGGCGAGGAGCCGGTAAAGATTTGCCTCTCCGGTGATACCATCGTCGATTTTGGGAAAATGCCCGAGATCCCTCATGACCGCTTTGGTGAATGGGTCGGGTTTACCCGCTTTTCAGCGGAACAGGCGACCCGCATTCCACAGTATGTGGCACCCTATATAAAGCGGGGAGAGACCAGCCAAATTTACGAGGTGGCAATTCGCGACCAGCTAATCGATGCCGATCCCAGCGTCTTTAAGATTGCCGATATTACGGGGCAACCATGGATCGAAATCGACTTTCCGGAGGATTTTGAAAACGCGGAGCGCGAAATTTTGCCGCGATTGGAGCCATTGCCCTAAATGCCTGAGAAACCGCACCCAAAACCATTAGCATTGGACCAGCGTCTCGCGAAATACGCTGCCCGCGGATTGGCGAGGTTACTGGTCACACCGAATATGGTGACGGGCGCGAGTATTCTGGTCGGTGCTCTTGCGGCGGGATTGTTCGCTCAGGGCGGCGCGGTCGCGTATTGGGGAGCCGGTGTTTTCGTTGTCGTGGTGTGGATGGACCATGTCGATGGAGAGCTCGCGCGGCAGACTGGCATGACGAGTGAGTTTGGTCATTATTTCGACCATGCGGCTGCCATGCTCAACTACGTGATGATGTTTGTCGGCGCGGGTTTCGGCCTCGATGAAGGAATTTTGGGTATTTCGGGATTTCTTCTTGGTACAGGGGCCGGAATCGGTGTTGCGGCGATCATGTGCTTACGGATCTATGCGGAAGAGCGAATTAGCCGTTCATTCGTCAAGCAGACGGTGTGCGCGGGCTTTGAAATTGAGGATGTTCTTTACATTGTCGCACCGATTACATGGGTAGGAGGGCTCGATTATTTTATCCTGCTTGCGGGCATCGGGGCGCCGCTATTTTTGCTTTATGTCATCTGGGATTGCCGGCGGGAAATGCGGCATCAGGGAAACAACAACTGATGCCGACATTACTCACCGGCGCGACGGGTTTTGTGGGATCTGCGGTTCTCCGTCAACTTCTATTCGCGGGGTATGACGTCCGCGTTCTTGCTCGGCCAAAAAGCGATCGCCGTAATCTCGAAGGTCTGGAGTGTGAAATCGCCGAAGGCGACCTGAATGAGCCGGGGTCTCTTCGCGCGGCGGTTCGAGGATGCGAAAACCTGTTCCACGTCGCAGCTGATTATCGTTTGTGGACGCCTGACCCGACGGAACTCTATCGAACGAATGTTGCCGCGACTGTCGATTTGTTTCGCGCTGCTGCCGAGGCAGGAGTAACTCGGATGCTCTATACGAGCAGCGTCGCGACCCTGGGGATCAATCCGGATGGCATACCATCCGACGAGACTACACCGGTGAGCGTCGACAATATGGTTGGGCATTACAAGCGGTCAAAGTTTCTTGGCGAAGAAGCAGTCTCCGCGTTGGTCCGCGATGACGAGTTACCGATCGTTATTGTCAATCCGTCGACACCAATCGGGCCACGGGATGCAAAGCCGACCCCGACAGGTCGTATGATTGTTGAGGCCGCCGCCGGCCGCATGCCCGCCTATGTTGATACGGGCTTGAACGTGGTTCATGTCGAGGACGTCGCGGTCGGCCATCTACTGGCGTTCGAGAAAGGGCAGATCGGCGCAAGATATATTTTGGGTGGGGAAGACCTTTCGTTGCGGGATATTCTGACCGAAATCGCAGCTATCGTTGGCCGAAAACCACCACGTATTAGCTTGCCGCGAGGGCCGCTTTTTCCGCTCGCATATGCCACGGAATGGTTGGCTAAATTACGTAATTCTGGTGAACCGATGTTGACGGTAGATAGTTTGCGTATGTCACGAAAACGCATGTTTTTCTCCTCCGCAAAGGCGGAAAAGCAACTCGGATACACTGCGAGACCGGCGTTGGAGGCACTGCAGGATGCTATCCGGTGGTTTCGTGACAATCGATATCTTTAGGCCGATATGACGCGGCTATACGATCAAAGGTTGGCCAATCTCCTTGTGAGACCATTGAGCAGGACCAATGTACAACCGAATGCGGTGACCTTGTTTAGCCTTGCCTTAGGCGTTTCGTCCGCATGCATATTTGCGTTTGCGGATTTGGCGCTACAGTCGTTGGCCGCTTTTGTATTCATGTTGGCCGTGTTCGTCGATCATATGGATGGTGAACTTGCCCGCATGTCGGGTAAGACGAGTGTATTCGGTCATTATCTCGACTATCTGGTGGGGGCGGCGAATTACACTTTTCTGTTTTGCGGGCTTGGCCTTGCCGTTTATCGCGGGACGGGGATTGAGTTCGCGCTGTGGCTTGGTACGGCCGTGGGATTGTCGAATATCGTTATTGTGTCGCTGCGTATGTACATGGAGCGACGTTTCGGCGCGGAAGCGGTGGCGCATCCGAGTGCCAGCGGGATGGAGATCGAGGATTTTATCTATCTGATTGGGCCCATCACTTGGCTTGGCGGTATGGAATATTTTTTCTGGGCATATGGAGTGGGGACCCTGGGTTATTTGGGGTGGACGGTTTTTGAGCTGTTGATTCGCGACAGAAGCGCTTAATTGAATTGAATACTCTTAGATTCGAAAGCATAAGGCATCCAAAGCAAGCTGAGGCGAGGGCTGGGATTTAGCTGTTGAGTTTGCTAAGAGAATATCGGCGCATTAGTCGGGGGCTCTGTGTTTGCCCCCGGTAAATATTATCTTGACGATGGACGAGCCCGGGTCGTTGCTACGGCGGCGAGATGCCGGAGAGGGAAGGACATTCGAATGCGAGTGATTTTGGCGCAACCCAGAGGTTTCTGTGCGGGCGTGGTCAGGGCCATCGATATAGTCGAGTTGGCTTTGAAGAAATATGGACCGCCGGTCTATGTCCGGCATGAAATCGTGCACAACAAACGGGTTGTCGAGGATCTCAAGGCGAAGGGCGCGGTTTTCGTCGAGGAATTAGACGAAGTACCCGACGATGCCATTACCGTGTTCAGTGCCCACGGGGTTTCACAGAAAGTAGCAGATAATGCTCAATTGCGGCATCTATCGGTTATCGATGCGACCTGTCCGCTAGTTGCGAAGGTACATAAGGAAGGCCAGCGCTATTCCGCGCAGGATTACGATGTCGTTCTGATCGGGCACGAAGGCCATCCGGAAGTCGAGGGTACGATGGGGCGGATACCGGGAACGGTCTATCTGGTTTCGTCGACCGAGCATGTCCACAGCCTAGAAGTCAAAAATCCGGACAGGCTCGCCTATGTGACGCAGACGACGCTGAGCGTGGATGATACCCGCGATGTGATCGACGCGCTTAAGCAACGCTTCCCGAAGATTGTCGGCCCGGACGTGAAGGACATTTGCTACGCCACGCAAAACCGCCAATCGGCGGTCCGCAAACTTGCGACGGAAGTTGACCTTCTGCTTGTCGTGGGCGCGCAAAACAGCTCGAATTCCAATCGTCTTCGCGAGATCGGCGCGGAATTGGAAGTGCCAAGCTATTTGATCGATGACGCCGAGGCATTTGACACGAAATGGCTTGAGGGAGTCGAGACGGTAGGAATTACCGCCGGAGCTTCCGCGCCTGAGGCGTTGGTGCAAGAATTGATATCACTTCTCAGTGAATTGGGTGATGTTGAGTTTGTTGATTTTGACGGTATCCAAGAGGATGTGTCGTTCAAGCTGCCGTCTGAATTACAAGGCGTTGCAGCGTAATTGTTTTGGGGGAAGGGGCGCGTTCTGGACGCGAAATTCGCCCGAAAATCAAAGGAATTGAATTAGTGCCAGTACCAGTTCGACAGCAAGCGCGGGTCGCCGCATATATTTTGAAGCAGAAGCTTTTAGGCCGTGAGCGCTATCCCTTAGTCCTTATGCTGGAACCGTTGTTCCGTTGCAATTTAGCGTGTTCGGGGTGTGGCAAGATCGACTATCCCGACGCCATATTGAACAAACGTTTGAGCGTTGAGGATAGCCTGGCCGCCGCTGATGAATGCGGCGCACCGATGGTCGCGATTCCGGGTGGCGAGCCGCTGCTTCACAAGGAAATCGGCGAGATCGTGAAAGGGTTGGTGGCGCGCAAGAAATATGTCTCGCTTTGCACCAACGCATTATTGCTTGAGAAGAAACTCGATCTTTTTGAGCCATCGCCCTACTTGTTTTTTTCCGTTCATCTGGATGGTCTTAAAGAAGAACACGACAAGTCAGTCTGCCAAGACGGTGTCTTCGATCGCGCGGTAAAGGCGATCAAGGCGGCACAAGACGCCGGTCATGCGGTCAACGTTAACGCGACGATATTTGATGGCACAGCGGCAGATCGGGTCGCTGATTTCTTGGACTTTTGCGAGGACAGGGGAATTTCCGGGGTTAGCATTTCGCCGGGCTATGCTTATGAGCGTGCGCCGAATCAGGAACATTTCTTGAGCCGTCAGAAAACCAAACAACTATTCCGCGATATCTTCGCACGCGGTAAGGATCGGAAATGGCCAATTAGCCATTCCAGTCTTTTCTTGGATTTCCTTGCGGGCAACCAGACTTATCAATGTACCCCTTGGGGAATGCCAACGCGCAACATCTTCGGTTGGCAACGGCCCTGTTACTTACTCGGCGAAGGCTATGCACCGAGCTTCCAAGCCTTGATGGAAGAGACCGAGTGGGAACAATACGGCACAGGAAAATATGAGAAATGCGCTGACTGTATGGCACATTGCGGGTATGAACCGACGGCCGCGGCGGATGCGCTGGCCCATCCGATTAAAGCTTTGATGACTTCTCTTCGAGGTATCCGAACGGAGGGTTCGATGGCGGAGGAAATAGATATGTCGGCGCAACGGCCGGCAGAATATATATTTGAGAAGATGGTCGAAAACCTGGCAACCGATCCTGTGTCTAAAGACCGCGCCTCAAAATCCGAGCGCAGCGACGCGGCGTAAACCCGCTAGGGCCGTTGATGCGTCCCGGCCCAATCGGATCAGTCGTGGGAGTTCCCAAGGGCGTAGCATCAGTTCCAGTAAAACGGCGAGGGGCCGTGTAGTGCCGTCCGGCGCGAGGCCTTTGAGTGCGGCTAAGGGCAGCTTTCGCGATGCTGGGTCGGCAATGCTTCGGATCGCGATAAACGGGATATTATGACGTGTGGCCACGGCCGCGACGCCGCTGCTTTCCATATCTACGGCTAGAGCACCGGTGCGGGCGAACAACGCGGCTTTTTCCGAAGGTGTGGCGGCAGCTTTCTCCATTGTCGCGATCGCACCGCAAGTAAAATGTACGTTCGGAGTAAGGACTTCCGTTAACGTGTGATGCCAAGCTTCATCTGTTTGATATTGTTCTCCAGTGCCATCAATAACGTTTTTGGCGAGAATAATCTGTCCGGTTGTAAGTGTTGGCTCTAAAGCCCCGGCGATACCAAAGCTCACCAAGGCATCGGCTCCATGGCTCAGAAGATACTCAGCCCCGGCATAAGCACGACCAGGGCTACCTCCGGCGCAGAATGAGAGGTTGTACTTATCTTTTATATGATTTGGCGCGCTCTCGAGACAGGCCGTCTCCGAGCGCATGCCTGTGACAATACCGAGACGGCTCACATGCCGAACGGAACCGTACCTGTGTTCCCTTTCTTCAGGTTTCGATAGCGCGACAATGCCCAGAGTGGAAAGTAGACGCTGTATCCGTGATATTTCAAATAGAAGACCTTCGGGAAGCCGACGGCAGTGTACCATGGCTCTTCCCAGGTCGAGCCGTTACGCGGAGATTCGATCAGGAATTTGACACCTCGTTCGACGCTTTCGCTATCTGCTTCTCCCGCTGCCATCAAACCTAGAATCGCCCAAGAGGTTTGTGATGCTGTGCTCGCTTTAACGACTTCCTTGGTTTCTTCCCAATACGTCGAGCCGTCCTCACCCCAGCCGCCATCATCACCCTGTTGCGCCTTGAGCCAGTCAACAGCCTTGCGGATATATGGAGCGTTCATGTCCTCACCCGCTGCGTTTAACGCGCAAAGAACGGACCATGTGCCGTAGACATAGTTGGTTCCCCAACGACCGAACCAAGATCCCTTGTCTTCCTGGTCGGCCTTAAGGTATTCGACACCGCGGGTGATTTCACTGGTATATTTTTCAGTGTCGAGCTGGGCCAACATACCGATGCAACGCGCCGTAACATCGGCCGTCGGCGGATCTAACAATGCCCCGTGATCGGCGAAGGGGATATGATTCAGGTATTCGTATGTATTGTCCGCATCGAACGAGCCCCATCCGCCGTTCTTGCTTTGCATACCAACGATCCACTCAGCGGCACGCTCGATATTCTCCCTAAACTTTTCGCGATCCATCCGGTCCAGTGCCAATGCAACAACGGCGGTATCGTCGACATCGGGGTAGTAATCGTTGGCGTATTCGAATGGCCAGCCGCCGGGGCGTAAGCTGGGACGGTTATCCGCCCAGTCACCTGCAACGTCGAGAATCTGCTTCTCGGCCAGCCAGGTTGTGGCGCGGTTGAGTTCTTTTGTTTCGTCCGAACCGTTCGCTTCTGCCAGCGAATGCACCACCAATCCGGTATCCCAGATTGGTGAAAGACAAGGCTGGCAGAAGCCTTTCTCGTCGCCTAAGCGTAGCAATTTCTGGATAGAGGATTTGGCGATGAGCAGGTCAGGATCGTCTTTCGGATATTCAAGTGCTTCGAATGCCATGACGGCATTTGCCATTGCCGGGAAGATACCGCCAAGGCCATCTTCGCCATTCAGCCGGGGTTTAATGAATTTGACTGCGGCCTTTAACGCACGTTGCCGTGCCGTCCGCGGTAACATCGGTTCGATTTTCCACAAAATTTTATCGATACCAAGAAAGAACTCACCCCAAGCGGAGCCGGTTGGGTTGTGCAGATAACGTGCTTCTTCTTCCGGCTTGCGGATGAAAAGCTCTTCGATGTTAATGTCGCGTGGATTTTTGGCGCGTGGTTTCAGAGCCATAAGAATTAGCAGCGGGACGAGGACGGTGCGCGACCAATAAGAAATCTTGCTGAGATGGAACGGAAACCAGTTCGGCAACAGCATGATCTCAACCGGCATAACAGGCACGGCGCGCCACGGCACTTGCGCGAACAGAGCGAGGGTTATCCGGGTAAAGACATTGGCGCTTGCGGCACCGCCAGCGGCCAGAATCGCATCGCGCGCGCGCGTCATATGCACGGCATCGGGTGACTCGCCGACGAGTTTGAGGGCAAAATAGGCCTTCACACTGGCGCTGATATTAAATTCGCCGCCATAAAAGAGCGCCCAACCGCCGTGATCGCTTTGAACGGCTTTCAAATAGGCGGCGAGTTTCTTTTCCGCCACATCATCGATTTCATCAAGATAATGATCGAGCAGAATGAACTCCGCTGGTATCGTCGCATCGGCTTCTAGATCGAATACCCAATGACCATCCTCGGCCTGCATCGATTTTAAATCGTCGCGTGCCTCGTGGATGGTTGATTCGACCTGGGACAGCAATGTCCTTTCGTCAGCCAGTTGTTCGTTTAGTAAGGCATCCATGCCTTATGCGGTCCCCATCCCCAATTGTATCGGTAGTTCTGGATTCAAGTACATTATATTGTTGGAATTACCATTTGGTGAGCAATAAATTTGTCGAGATACAGTCACTTGTCAAGTAATGTGCTGCAAAATCGCAATACAATGGTGGGACTTCATGAATTTGTCCCGTTAATGACCGCCGCTGCGTGGTTACCGGAGCGAATAGACCCTTCGATGGTCGCCGGGAGGCCGGTATCAGTCCAATCTCCCGCGAGATAGATATTCTTATATTTGGATCGCGTGGCAGGCCGTTCGCGAATTGATGCCGGTGTCTGGGCGAATGTCGCTCGTTTTTCTTTCACGATTCGGTGCCGAGTGGGGATTTTCTCGGGAACCCCAACCACCGCGCGGCGTATGTCGTTCCATACTAAATCGGCGATTTTCTCGGCCGTCAATTCCGACAAGGCATCTGCGGCGCTGACGGTGACGGAAATGATATCCTCGCGGAAAAAGATCCAATGCGCCGTCCCGTTGATAACGCCAATAAGTCCGGCATTATCTGGCGACGCTATCTTTTGCTCTAGCCGAAAGTGCGCGTTGACGATTGGGTGCGTTTCGGTTGGCGCCTTTAGGCCGGGCAATAGTGTTCGGGCGACATGGGCGGGAACGGCCATTATGATAGTGTCGTTTTCTTCTAACTCGATGAGACGATTAGTGAAACAGAGTGTTTTCGCACGCGTTCCTTCAAACTCAATTTCCCGCAGCCGTGAATTGGTCGTGAAGGTAACGCCATGATGTTTAGTATAAGCCAGTGCGGGTGTAACGAAGGTCTCGGACAATCCGGTTTTCGCCATGCGCGGCATACAATAGGCACCGCCCCGTCCAAAGGTTTCCCGCAGCACCGCGGCCAATAATGCAGCCGCGCCTTCTTCTGCAGGTGTATTGAGGACGCCGACGGCAAAGGGCTCCCAAAAGCAGCGAAATAATTGACTCTTTGTATCGACGACGTCGCGAAGGGCCACATCCGGGCCGGCAGCCAAAAGCTTTATCGCTTTCACATATTCCCATAGGCCGGTGCCCGGGATACGACGCTCCGCACTAAGTAACCATCCGGGCCACCGTCCTTGATCTACTTCCACGGTCCACCGTTGCTCATTCGCCAAGTCGACAAATGGAAATAGTGCCTGATCGGGCCCGACCAATTCATCCGAAGCCCCGATGACGCTCAGATAGTCGCAGACGGCGGTATTGCCGCTGAGCAGCAGGTGATTGCCATTATCAATGGTGCATTCAAGACGATCGTCATGATAGGAGCGGCAACGGCCCCCTGCATGTCCCGCGCTGTCATATACGGTAATGTTGTGCTGTTGATTCCCCGCCAGGCGAACCGCGCAGGCAAGGCCGGACATTCCGGCACCGACAATGTGAATGCTTGCCATGACGCTTAAAACAGTCCGTAGCGCATCAATATCCAAATTTTCGCAAGTCTTGATACTTTGACCGGTGTGTCCAATTGCGTCCATCCGCGCGTGTTTAGACCGTCGAGCACTCGGCGGTAGACCTGCATCATCAATACGGCGGGTCGTATGTTTTTTCGCGAACACGCCGCCATCGCCGCTTCGGCGTCTGCGTAATGTTGCTGGGCGATCCGAGAGAGGTCTTCGCAGACCGCTGGCAGGCCGGGTTGATCCATGACTTCACTCGGATCGCGGGTCGAAATACCATGCCGGTCCAACAGGTCGCTTGGCAGATAGAGACGGTCGCGTTCGGCGTCTTCCGTGATATCGCGCAAAATATTCGTCAGTTGAAGGGCGCGTCCGAGCGAAGTCGCGACCTGTTGCGCCGCCACTCCGCTATCGCCGAAGACCCGCACGGACAGTCGTCCGACAGCGCTCGCGACACGGTCGCAATATTGGTCCAAAACCGCCATCTCTGGACCGTGGGTCGCGGTTTCGTCCGCATCCATCTCCATGCCGTCGATCAAATCCAACAGGTCTTGCTTCTGAAGTCCGTATTGCGCGATGGCGGTGGCGAGGGCGCGACCTGTCAGGCTGTTCGGGTGGCCGGCGAATATACAGTCGACTTCTTCGCGCCATTCCTTGAGGAGGCGCAGCTTCTCCGTGAGTTCCAATGGGTCATCCGCGATATCGTCGAGTTCCCGACAAAAAGCATAGATCGCATGCA
>CAJWTF010000102.1 GCA_913046825.1 uncultured Rickettsiales bacterium
GCAGGCCGAACTATACGAGAACCCACCTAAGATGGCGGATGGCTGGCTTATCCTGAACGAAGACCCCGGTATCGGACTTACGTTATCGGAAGCCGCCGTGGGAAAATTCGGCACACGGATTTCATAGTCTACTCAAGTCTTATCCGGACATAACCTAGACTTTGTTTTTTCTTTCGGTTTAGGTGGCGGCCTTCGCGTCAGAGGAGCAAACGCATATGGATTTAGTGACACCGGAGAGCCTTGGGATTTCGAGCCAACGCCTGGACCAGGTTTCGTCCTGGATGGAACGGCAGGTTGCCTCGAACCGATTGGCGGGACTTTCCGCCATGATCCATCGGCGCGGAAAGAACGCATATTTCAACTGCGCCGGACAAATGGATGTCGAGGCCGGCAAACCCGTCGCGGAAGATACCATCTTCCGCATTTACTCCATGACGAAACCGATCACTGCCGTCGCGGCAATGATTTGTTACGAGGAAGGACATTTCCAGCTCGACGATCCCATCGCTAAGTTCCTGCCAGAGTTCTCCGACATGCAAGTTTGGGACGGAACACCCGGCGAACTCAAAACGGTTCCGGCCGAGGGCTACATCACGGTGCGCCACTTGATGACTCACACAGCTGGCCTCTCCTATGAGTTTATGGAGGCCACACCGGTCGAGGAATATTACCGCGCGCACAAAATCAGCTTCAATCCAGGCCGACAGACAGAAGGTGGCGCCGATCTGGCTGCCATGACGACCCGCTTGGCTGCAGCGCCACTGGTCCGTCACCCCGGCAGTGGATGGGCCTATTCCGTCTCCATCGACGTGCTCGGCAGGTTGGTCGAAGTATGGTCGGGCCAACCCCTCGACCGTTTCTTCGAGGAACGCATTTTCCAGCCTCTCCGCATGACCGATACCGCATTTTGGATCGCACCCGAGAAAGCCCACCGCTTCGCCGCCTGCTACACGCCATCCAGCGGCGGAGGTGGCTTACGCAGCCTTAGCTCGCAGGAAACGGTCATCCGTAAAAGCGAAGGTATCGGACTGAAACTCTCTGATGCACCAGCGGACAGCCATTACCTGAAAAACCCGGAGACCCTATCAGGCGGTGGCGGCTTAACCGGTACGATTGGCGATTACGGCCGCTTTTGCCAAATGCTACTGCAAAAGGGAGAGCTGGACGGCACCCGCATACTTGCCCGTAAGACAGTCGATTTCATGGCCCTCAACCATCTGCCGGACAACAAGGACATGGCCGCCATGGGTCAACCTGTCTGGAGTGAATCCAGCGCCGAGGGAATCGGCTATGGCCTGGGCATGGCCGTAGTCGTAGATGCCGCGACAACACAACTGCTTCGCTCAACCGGTGAATATTTTTGGGGTGGAGCCGCAAGCACCGCCTTCTGGATTGATCCGGATGAGGACATGTTTGTCGTTTTTATGACCCAACTGATGCCTTCCTCCTTCTATCCGATCCGCAACGAATTGCGGGTGGCGGCTTACCAAACGCTGATAGACTGATAGAAACCATCCCCTGCCGCTACGTGCCCCTTGACGTATCTGTAGCTACCAGCGCAATGACTGAAGTAATCCTCATCTAAGGGGACTGTCGAGACGCCCATACCACGGCTATATCACTCAGTAGATCTGCGAACTTGAGGTGAAACGATGCCCGACACAATTGAAAGACGTTATTCCCCCTTGGTTCCGCCCGATATGCAGGACGAATTGTTCTGGAAAGACGGATTAGAGCCGGAAGACGAGCGTATTTGGGTCCCGGTCGGCCCCGGACGCTGGTCGCGCCCGCTTTGCTACAATGTCAGCCAAGGCTATTGGGTTCACATCACCAAGGTAACCCAAGCGGGTCTGGTCTCCCGTCACCGCCATCCAGCACCGGTTCACGGCTTCGTCTTGGACGGCAAATGGCGCTACCTGGAACGCGACTGGGTCGCGACCGCCGGCAGTTATTTGTATGAGCCCCCGGGCGACGTCCATACCTTGGTCGTGGATGAGGGCGATACCATGATCACGCTATTCCATAATTCAGGCGCTCTCATGTTCTGCGATGAAGACGGCACTACTACCGGCACGACCGATGTCTTCGATCGGATCAAGGCCGCACGCGATCACTATACTGCCGTGGGCTTGGGCGAGGACTACGTAAAACGGTTTATTCGGTAATCCACAGACGGAGGACCGGACATGTCGTCAGCACGGCCCACACCAACGCCGGGCGCGAAAATGGTCTATCTGATCAAGCGCAAGCCGACGACAACCCGCGAAGAGTTGATCGCCCATTGGTTCGCTAATCACATGGTGGGTGTGATCGACCGCAACGAACGCCAACGAGCGGCGGAAAAACCGCATGCCACGCACTATGTCGCGACCCTATTCGATCCGCCACCTAAAAAGTCGTCGAATTGGGACGGCATGGCGCATCTCTGGTATCCGGCACCTTTGCCGCGCCCAGAAGTTGCCAGCGCTGTCGAGCCCTACGATACGTTCCAAGAGAAGGTTGAAGCTTATTGGCCTTGGGCGAACCGGGAATACATCGTGCTCGACGGCTCGTTGCCTCTTACGCCACTGACCCTCAACCCGCCCTTCCCCTGCACGCGGAGCGGATTTTTCAAAGTGACCTTCTTAGTAGCCTTGCAAAAAGGCGCTGATAGAAACGCACTCTTCGATCATTGGTTTGACAACCATGTGCCGAATGTACGCACCACCATGGAGAAGGTCGGTGGATTTCGATATGTGGTCAGCCACAGCATCGAGCCAGAGACCGAGCCCTATGTCGGCATGGCTGAGCTCTATTTCGCTGACGCATCGGGATGGGCGGCCTATCGGGAACACATCCGCCCAGACGGTATGGAACAATGGGTCGACTATGACGCCATGGCGATATTCCAGAGTGGGACGGAATTGGTCGGAATCGAGTAGCGACCATCCGCGCTTAATCGAATAAGGCTAGATCGATTACATTTCCCATCTCGCAATATCCAAGGTCGCATGGATGAAGGCCGTCACCACAATCGTAGATCGGCAACATCTGGGTGGGGATGTCGGGATCGCGTAGCGCTAAATCGAAATCCACAAAACCGTCCACCTCGTCGCTTACACGTATCCATTCATTGAAGGCGACGCGATGGTTTTCACGAACCGGGTTCCAGGCACCGGGCAGAAATGTCTCGTTTCCGAACGGGGTTAAGGTCGCGGCGATAATTTTGATACCGCGTCCCCGCGCCCGCAACGCCATTTGGCGCATGCCTGCAATCATCTTCTCGGCGGTCGCTTCCTGTTCCGGTTTCGCGATGCGGTTGCGCAGGTCGTTGGTGCCAAGCATAACGACCGCGTGCGTGACGCCGGGCTGTGCGAGCACGTCGCGATCGAAGCGCCGCAATCCACTGTCACCGCGTAAATCATGCAGTATCCGGTTGCCGCCCAACCCTTGATTCATTACCCCCATCGAACGCCCGCCGTCACGCTGATTGAGCCTGCGTGCGAGTTGGTCAGGCCACCGACTAAAAGTATCGTGAGTTGAGATATTAGCATCGGTCAACGAATCCCCGAGCGCTACGATGCCTCCGGTCTCTCCCGACGTCCACACATCGATACCGCTGACGAAGAACCACTCGTCGGTAATCTTTCCAACCGGCATATTTCCATGCTCTGTAAAATTCCCAGGCGGCGATATATAATTCGTCTGCCGCGCGTAACGGCCGGTTATCTGAAACTCCGGCGGGATCGTTCCCGGCAAATACACCGTGACGGAAAGATCGGCTAATGGCTCGACTTCCAGCTTTACCGGATCGCTGATGACCAACGCCCCAGCCGCCACCGTTGTCGTCGAGGCGCCGCCAAACGTAAGAGGATGCGCTGAGCCCGCGACGATCGCCGGACCTGCATCTTGAATCCCAACGGAAGCTTCCCCAATCTCGAGGTTGCCTATGCCATAGGCATTCGAAATCCGTACACGCACCGTGTCACCGCCGATGCTAACGCGTGGCATCATCCGTATCGTATGATTATCGAGAGCGATCCCCGCAACGCTCGGTGCCGGCGCAGTTCCCCACGCCCCGACCCAATGTTCATCTTTACCCATTATAATGCAGATTCGGCGGCTTGAATGCCTTCCACAGCCGCCGCGATCAACCCCTCAACCTCTTCCCGCGTATTTACGGTCGAAAGACAAATCAATCCGTATGTCGCTTGATAGTAACCCGCATTGAGAAGGTGACGGTGCACCACGTTCATGCGCGCGCTTTCCTCCGTCGTCGGATAGACGGTGCGGTAATTTGTGAGCGGACGATCCGTCAGATGTAGGCGCATCAACGACCCCTGCCCCGTCACCTGACCCGTCACACCTGCTGACCCGAAGGCTTCGCGAAATCCCTCTCGGGCGAAATCACCGAGGGCGTTCAATTCGTCGAAGGCTTGCCGCGTCATTCCCTCCATCGTCGCCATGCCGGCCAGCATGGTCACTGGGTTGCCATTGAAGGTGCCGCCGTGGGGAAGGCCGCCGCCGCCCTCAAAGACCTGCATGGCCGCATCGCGACCGGCTACCGCGCCGACCGGAAAACCACCGCCGATAATTTTGCCAAGCGCCGTCAGATCAGGTGTCACGCCACGCATCCCTTGCGCACCCTCGTAGCCCAGGCGGAATGCGATCACCTCGTCAAACACCAGCAACACACCGTGTGTTTGGCAGAAATCGACCAGCATTTCCAAATAGTCATCGCTTGGCGGAATCATGCCGACACGGCTCGCCACCGGATCGTAGACAACCGCCGCCAGGTCACCCGCGCTCCCTTTCAATAATTCCGCCGCCGCGACTTCGTCGTGATACGGGATGACCACCACATCATCGAGGACGCCCTGCGGCGTACCCTTCGAATAGGGGATGGCCTGTGGATCGTTCTGTCCCCAATCGTCAGGACCAGAGTTCAGGCTGACTTCGGCGAAGTCGTAACTCCCGTGATAGGCGCCCTCGCATTTCGCGATCTTTGGACGCCCAGTGAAGGCCCGCGCCGCCTTAATCGCGTTCATCACTGCTTCGCTACCAGAATTCATGAACCGTATCTTATCAAAGCCCGGCACCCGCCCACAGATCAGCTCCGCATGGGCTATCTCCTGCTCAGTGCCAAAGGAGTATGCCGTGCCCTTGGACAGCTGCTCTGTCACCATCTCCGTCACTCCTGGATAAGCGTGCCCGTGGATCAAGGACGTATAGTTGTTGATGAAGTCGATATAGATGTTGCCGTCGACGTCATGGACCTTGCTGCCTTCCGCATGGGTCACGTAGATCGGATGCGGTTTTAGATCGATGGTCGTCCGGCTATTGCCGCCCGGCAGTACATGCTTCGCACGCTCATAGAGTTGGGCCGATCGGGAATTCAGGTCTGGGTACATGATAATTCTTCCTCAGGGCTTTTGCGCCGCGCCAACGCGGCTATGTTCCTTTCAACATTAAGGCTATCGCAGAAAAAGAATAGAGAGGGTATCCGATGTCCGAAGGCTTCAAGACGGAACGCAAGGGCGCATTTCTTCACATCACCATAGATCGCGCCGACGAGGGCAACCGGGTGACCGACCCGATGCTCGACGGATTGGCAGCGATGGTCGACGAAGCATCTCCCGATAACGGCCTCAAGGGGATCGTGCTGCGGGGTGCGGGCGCCGACTTCTGTCATGGCCGCGTGCAAGGCACGCCGCCGCCGGAGGGGAAACCGAACAACGCCTTCGAAATTCACGAGCGGATTATGTCTCGCATCCTCGGTGTCTATGCCGCATTCAGGCGCTGCCCGCTACCGATCATCGCGGTCGTACAAGGCAAGGCGCTCGGTTTTGGGTGTGCGTTGGTGGGCGGTGCCGACATTTCGATTTCCAGCCGCGATGCCACCTTCGCGCTGACCGAAATGCCACACGGCACTGCGCCGACACTGGCGCTCTCCGCTCTTTCGCACGTAGCACCGAAGACATTGATGGATATGGTACTCACAACGGAAGAGCATGACGCCGAACACGCCCTTGCCTCCGGCATCGTCAGCCGGGTCGTCGATCAAAATGATCTGGAGCTAACAGTTGAGCGTGTACTGGAAACCCTTGGTGGGTTCGACCGCACCAACATCTCGACCTGCAAGCGCTTCGTGCAGCGGGGCCTGACACTCGATCCCGATACAATGGCGGATTTAGCAGGCTATACACTTGCCACGGTTCGCTCTCGGGGATAGCTGCGCTCCCCCCGCAAGATCGGAGGCTCTCTAAAGGTCCCCGACCCGTTGCGGGCCCTGCCCAAAGGATTCACCGTCGGAGTTTAAAAAGGTGAGCTCTTCCTCAGTGCTCGAACGGCCGAGCACCTCGTTGCGGTGCGGAAACCGTCCAAACCGATCAACGATATTCCGATGCCGCGTCCACCCTTGAATGCTGCGCTCCACATGGGGCTTCCATTCAGCGGAGGCCTCTCGATACAGGTTATTCAACAGCTCAAGACCACGATCTTGCTCCACGATCTGTTCAGAATGGTGAAACGGATGGTAAAGCCATATGCGAGGAACCGGGCTCAACTCCCGATCTAGCCCGCTCTCAATCGCCGTGTTCACGATCTCAAATGCATGTGGATCACCGAGATAGGCATCCGGCGTGCTACGGAAAAGATTTCGGGTAAATTGATCGAGCAGCAAGACTAACGCCAAGGCGCCGTCTGGCGTCGTCTGCCAATCCGCCAACCTACCGTCGCACGCTTGCGGGATGAAAGCACCAAACCGCTCCCGAATCTCGTCATCGACTTTCTTGCCACCCTTATACCAGAAGTCACGCCTGCCGCGCGCGGCTTCGAGGCCTTCGAGACTGGGCCCCAACCAAAAATCGACGATTTGCGGGATGATTTCTGAAGACATGATTTCTCGCTTGGAAATTCTGGATTAGGCTGCGGTCGATAACGCGAGCAACAATAAGACGCGAGAGAAACATGTCCACGGTTCTGATAACGGGATGCGATTATGGCATTGGGTTCGAGTTCGCACGCCAATACGCGGCCGACGGCTGGACAGTGCATGCGACTTGTCTGAAGGCCGAGAGCCGCGAAAAGCACACCGCTCTCGGCAGTAATACGCATTTTCATCAACTGGATGTCTCGAACCAGTTGGCGGTTGTGGCCTTCGCAGACAAATTGAAAGGCGAAGCCATCGATCTGTTCATCAACAACGCAGCGACCTTCGCACCCGACGGGCCTGGCCCCTTGATGTTGCCGGAAATGGACGAATTTACCCGCGTCATGCGGGTGAATGCTGTGGCGCCGGTTTACATTGCCGAAGCCTTGGTCGATCAGGTAGCGGCGAGTGAGCGCAAACTAATGATTTTCATCGGCACCCGCTCCGGCTCCATCAGCGATAACGGCTCCGGCGGGCATTACGCTTATCGCTGCAGTAAGGCGGCACTCAATATGGCGGTGAAAAGCATATCCATCGAATTCGCCGAACGCGGTATTCTAGCCACTGTCCTGCATCCAGGTTCTGTCGCGACGGAGACCCGAACCGGCGGCAAGGGTATTCCCGTCAACGAAAGCGTATCCGGCATGCGCGGCGTGATCGACGCCATGACGCCGGAGATGTCAGGTACTTTCCAGCGATACGATGGCGGCACCATCGAGTGGTAACCGCCCCCTAACCGGCCTCAATACATGTGCTGACCGCCGTTGATCGACAGCGTCGAGCCTGTGATGAAATCGGAAGAGTCGGCGGTAAGGAACAAGACGCCGCGTGCAATATCGTCAGCCCGACCCAAGCGGCCAGCAGGAATGCGCGCGATGATCTTCTCCAAAACATCAGCCGGAACCGCGCGGACCATCTCGGTATCCACATAGCCCGGCGCGATTGCGTTGACGGTGATGCCCTTGGTGGCACCCTCTTGCGCCAGTGCCTTGGTGAACCCGTGAATGCCGGATTTCGCCGCCGCATAATTAACCTGACCGTACTGTCCGGCCTGACCGTTGATCGAGCCGATATTCACGATCCGACCGAAGTTACGCTCGCGCATGCCATCGATGACCGAGCGCGAGCAGTTGAAGCAGCCGCTCAGATTGGTATCGATAACCGCCTGCCATTGCGCGCGATCCATGCGATGCATCGTACCGTCCCGAGTAATACCGGCGTTGTTCACCAGAATTTCGACCGGTCCGTACTCTTCCTCGATCTCACGGAATGCCTTTTCCGTCGCATCGGTATCCGAGACATCAAACCTTTTCGTCGGAATGAACGTACGTTCGCCGAAATCCGCCGCGGCATGCTCATTACCCGCATAATTAGCTACGACAAACCGACCCGCATTTTTCAATCCGGTGCTAATGGCCTCACCGATACCCCGCGTGCCACCCGTGACAAGCGCCACCCTACCTTTAACTTCAGACATGGATTTTACTCCTATATGGAACCCCGCCCCCTACAATTAGAGACACATAACCCGCCGTTTCGCCCAAGTTAATAGAAATCGACACTCCAACGTCGCGACAGATGGCCACATACCGGTTGGAAGAATTAGAGATTGTCATTGTCTGCAGCGCGCCAATGCGTCAATAACGATAAAAGAATTCGGACCGGAGACCGCACGATGAGCGACGACCTGCAAAACCTTCTAACATGGCATAACGGAGAGAAAGCGTATTCGCCCTTTTCCAACACGGAAATGGCGCGGCGACAAAACGCGATGCGCAAACATTTGGCGGCAACCGAACTCGATGCCTGCATATTTACGTCCTACCACAATATCTGCTATTTCTCTGGCTTTATGTATTGTGCTTTCGGACGTCGCTTCGCGATGGTCTTAACCGCCGACGAGGCCACGACCATTACGCCCGCAATCGACGGAGGACAGCCTTGGCGGCGAAGTTATGGAGACAATCTCACTTACACCGATTGGCGCCGAGATAATTACTTTCAAGCGCTGAAGGACCGTCTCGGTTCGGTCAAAAAGCTCGGCATCGAATTCGACCATGTAAATCTTGATCTGAAGAAACTGATTGAAGAAGCCTTTCCGGGCGTCGAACTGCACGATGTCTCGGAAGCAGCGATGCGGCAACGGACATTGAAATCTCCCGAAGAGCACAACCTCATCCGGGAAGGTGCCCGCATCACTGGCGTTGGCGGAAGAGCTTGCATGGAAGCCGTGGCCGCTGACGTGCGTGAACATGAGGTCGCTCTGGCGTCAACCGACGCCATGGTGCGGGATATCGCCGACAGTTTTCCGTTTGTCGAGCTGATGGACACATGGACCTGGTTCCAATCCGGCATCAACACTGACGGCGCCCACAACCCCGTGACAAACAGAATTATTGAGTCCGGCGACATTCTTTCACTTAATTGCTTTCCGATGATCTTTGGCTATTACACGGCGTTAGAACGCACACTCTTCTGCGATTACGCCTCCGACGCGCATTTATCGCTGTGGGAGAAGAATTGCGCCGTGCATGTGCGGGGCATGGAGTTGATACGTCCCGGAATTCGCTGTTGTGACATTGCCGCCGAACTCAATGAGATGTACCGGGAGTGGGATCTCCTGCAACACAGGTCCTTCGGCTACGGCCATTCCTTCGGCGTTCTTTCCCACTATTACGGCCGCGAAGCCTCTGTCGAGTTGCGCGAGGATGTGGAGACGGTCTTGGAGCCTGGCATGGTCGTCTCCATGGAGCCGATGATCATGCTACCCGAAGGACAACCAGGAGCCGGCGGATATCGCGAGCACGACATTCTGATCATCACTGAAACCGGCGCCGAGAATATCACTAACTTCCCCTTTGGACCTGAACACATGATTGTTGGAACTAGCTAAGGCTTTGGTTATCAGACAGACGCATTGAAATACCGGTCACTAAAAATCATCGGAATGAGACAGATTTGCGTCTACGCATCGAATCTGTGTACGCTGGTTTAGTCACACTGGCCTGAATAATAGTCATTAATAAAAACAAGCAGAACACGATTCGACAGGGGAAATTCGTGCAGGTTATGTCCAGTGCCATGGCTGGCAATCAGAGTTCAATCGGTAACGCTGACGATCAGGACGGCATTCTGGTTCGCTTTGCCGAGGTTCAAAAGAGTTATGATGGCGTCTCGCTCGTCGTAAAGAATTTAAATCTCGACATCGCAAAAGGCGAATTTCTGACCATGTTAGGCCCCTCCGGCTCCGGCAAGACGACTTGCCTGATGATGCTGGCTGGGTTCGAGACCGCAACGCATGGACAAATATATTTGGACGGGCAACCAATCAACAACGTACCCCCGCACAAGCGCGATATTGGGATGGTGTTCCAGAATTATGCCCTGTTCCCGCATATGACCGTTGCGGAGAACCTCGCCTTCCCGCTTCGGGTCCGCAAAATGGGTAAGGCGGAAGTCGAGGAACGGGTTCAACGTGCACTTGATATGGTACAACTTTCAGATTTCGGCGGTCGTCGCCCGGCGCAACTTTCCGGTGGCCAGCAACAACGTGTTGCCGTTGCTAGAGCACTGGTCTTCGATCCGAAACTCGTTCTAATGGATGAACCGCTCGGCGCGCTTGACAAGCAACTACGCGAGCAAATGCAATACGAAATCAAACACATTCATGAAAACTTAGGTATCACTGTTGTATACGTAACCCATGACCAGTCCGAAGCCTTGACGATGTCGAACCGTATCGCGGTATTTAATGACGGGGTCATCCAACAACTTGCTCCGCCATCAGAGCTATACGAGCAGCCAGATAATTCCTTCGTGGCGCAATTTATCGGCGAGAACAACAAGCTAATCGGCACCGTCGTGGAGCAAGATGCAAATTCCTGCTCGGTCGAGCTCAAATCTGGAGAACGTGTGACAGCCCTACCCGTGAACACCAACGGTCCCGGTAAAGCCACGATGCTTTCACTGCGACCAGAACGTGTCACGTTAAACCCATCGGAAGGCGAATGTGATACTAAGGTATTTGGCAAAGTCGAGGAACTGATCTACCTAGGAGACCATATTCGCACTCGGTTATCTGTCTGCGGACGAAACGATTTTATTGTGAAAGTACCGAACGCCTCCAAGCCTTCGGAATTAACGCCCGGTCTGGAAATTCCACTGGGCTGGCGTCTGGAAGATTGCCGGGCGCTCAATATTCCTGCGGAAGAATAAATCCGTCGGATGCCAATAAAAACCTGAAGAAACCGATACAGAGGGATTAGTAAAGATGAAACTGAAACGAAGTCTTGCAGCCGCCATCTTGATGAGCGCGGCGACAGCATTTGCCGGCTCGGCAAGCGCTGAAACGGAATTGGTTGTCGTCTCATGGGGAGGCGCTTATTCCGCCAGCCAACAGAACGCATATCACGCACCCTATATGAAGGCGAATCCGGGCGTCAAAATCATCAACGATGATTCTGCACCAGAAGCTGTTGCGAAATTGCGTGCGATGAACGAAGTCGGTAATGTGACTTGGGATTTAGTCGATGTCGTTGCAGCTGATGCTATGCGCCTTTGCGATGAAGGCTTGGCCTTGCCAATTAATGCGGACAAAGACTTGGCTGCCGCGCCGGATGGCACTCCAGCCTCGAAGGATTTTGGCAACCTGTTGATTTCAGAATGCTTCATTCCGCAGATTGTCTATTCGACGACCTTCGGCTACCGCACAGATAAGCTCAAAAACAAGCCAACTAGCGTTTGTGATGTTTTCGATCTGAAAAAATTTCCCGGCAAGCGTTCGCTGGAGAAAAAGCCCCTAAACAACTTTGAATGGGCCTTACTATGTGACGGTGTTGCACCTGATAAGGTATACGATGTCATGGGTGCCAAAGGTGGCGCAGAGCGCGCACTTAAAAAGCTTGGTACTATCAAGGACAGCGTCATCTGGTGGACCAAGGGCGCACAAACACCACAGTTGCTCGCCGATGGCGAAGTTGTAATGGGCTCAACTTATAACGGCCGCCTATTTTCAGTGATTGAAGAAGAGAAACAGCCTGTCGCCATGTTGTGGGATTGGCAAGTTTTTGATCTCGATGGCTGGATCATCCCAAAAGGCACTAAAAACTTGGCCGCTGTTAAAAAGTTCTTGCGATATGCCACAGACACCCAGCGCCTGGCGGATCAAGCCAAGTATATTTCCTACGGCCCGGCCCGTAAATCTTCCGCGCCAATGGTGGGCAAGCACGCTAAACTCGGCATCGATATGAAACCACACATGCCAACCGATCCGAATAATTCAAAAAATACGTTGCTAAACAATTATGAGTTTTGGGCCGATCACCAGGACGACTTCACGGCGCGATTTGAAGCTTGGCTCGCCAAGTAGAGCGGTTTACGGGGTGGCTAAGCGCCACCCCGTAAATTTCTGAGACGACATAATCTATGACCGACGCGACGCGGCAATCTAACGAACCTATCCTCACCGCGGACGGCATCCTGCTTAAAGTAAGCCTGGCCCGGGCGTTGCGACGGAAAAAATTGCAAGCCTTGTTACTGGTGGCACCACTTTTCCTTTTTATCATCATCACGTTCTTCGTGCCGATCGTGGATATGCTGTTTCGCTCGGTCGAAAATTCGATCATCAGTGAAATCCTGCCGCGCAGCACCGCGCTGTTGAAGGATTGGGATGCGGAAGGAAACGCATTGCCATCCGAAGCAGTCTTCGCGGCCATGGTCGAAGATATCAAGGAAGGCCGAGAAAACCGAACGATCAGCCGCGCCGGGCAGCGCCTGAATTACGAAGCACCAGGTATGTCAAGCCTGTTCCGTTCTTCCGGACGCAAGGCGAAGCGGATCATAGAAGGCCCTTATAAGCCTGCCCTCATCAAAGTACACAACGCTTGGGGCGATATCGAAACCTGGAAACTGATCAAACAGTTTGCCCCCGAATATACCGATGGATATTTCCTGGCGGCAGTCGACGCCAAGCGAAAAGTCGACGGAGACCTGACACGCGTCGACGAAGAAGCCCGTATTTATCTTCACTTATTTTGGCGAACCCTGAAGTTGAGCCTCTTCATCACATTGATGACTTTGATCCTCGGGTTTCCCATCGCCTATCTAATGGCGATCCTTCCGACGAAATCATCGAACATGTTGTTGATATTCGTCCTTCTTCCCTTTTGGACATCGTTGCTGGTGCGCACCACTGCGTGGATCGCCCTGCTCCAACAGCAAGGCGTGATTAACGAGCTGCTGGTGTTCGCGGGGTTAGTCGGCACCGATAACCGTCCGCAGATGATTCACAATCAGTTCGGCAGTATAGTCGCCATGACGCATATCCTGCTGCCGTTCATGGTCCTACCGCTATTCAGCGTGATGAAGACCATTCCCAAAAGCTACGTGCGCGCGGCGGTCTCGCTCGGCGCACATCCATGGCTCGCGTTCTGGAAGATTTATTTCCCGAACACGGTGCCTGGGATCGGCGCTGGCGCCATTCTCGTGTTCATCTTGGCCATCGGCTACTATATCACGCCGGAACTGGTCGGCGGGACGGAAGGAACGTTTATCTCCAACCGCATCGCGTATCATATTTCCGGCTCACTCAACTGGGGCTTAGGGGCAGCACTCGGAGTGATCCTGCTTGGCGTGGTGGTCGCGCTCTATCTGGTCTACGACAAAGTCATCGGCATCGACAACATGAAGCTCGGCTAAGATGGCGCAACTTCCACCTTATCTCTCGATCCCCGAACGC
>CAJWTF010000103.1 GCA_913046825.1 uncultured Rickettsiales bacterium
AAAATAGCATTCAGAACAGCGTTAAATTGCCAAAGCTGCAGGTGTAGTCTGGTTGGAGAAGATAAACCATTTAAGCAATGGTGTGAATTTATATATTCATGCCGAGTTTGAAGGTGACTTGGGAAATGTTGGGTTATCAATATGTTTTTGAACGTTGTTTATTTATAAGCCATCACCCACCCTCTTCCGCAAGCGGTGAAGGGGCACAGATAACACAGCTTCACGCCCTCCCGCATGCGGGAGGGGGTCGCATGAGGGCCGCTACCAGTTTTCGTTAAAAGGCCGAAGTTCCACGTTGAAGGACCAGGTGGATTTCGGTTGATGGGCAATGTGGAAGCATTCGCCCGCAATATCCGCTGGTTTGGCAAATTGGTCCGCCGGATAGTCTGGCCCCCGGCGCTCTCGCACCCACCAAATATCAATAGCCGCATCGATGGTGATATAGGCGACGTGAACGCCTTGTGGGCCCAATTCGCGCGCCAGAGCTTCCGCCAGTATGCGTTGGGCTGATTTGCTGGGCGCGAAACCAGTGAAATGGGGTTTGCCACGCCAGGCCCCAGTATTACCGGTCACCAGCAGGGCACATTCGCCCATCTCGACCATGTCAGGACAAAGCTCCTGGGCTAGTAGAAGTAGCGCCGTCGTGTTAACGCGGAACGTGCTCTCGAACTCCAACGGGTCGATCTTCGTATAATGCTCTCGAACTGCCTTCGCGCCATTGTGTATAGCGACCTTGGGCAGTCCCATCTCCTGCTTGATACGGTCGAGCGTTGCTCGAAGCCCGTCTATATCCGCCATGTCGCAGGGATACGATACTGCATCCGGCACATCACCAGCGATACGTGTCAGGCGCTCTTCCTTGCGCGCGATCATCGCAACACGGTAGCCACCATCCGCAAACCGCCGCACCAAAGCCTCACCGGTCCCACTGCCGACCCCAGCGACGACGGCGACAGGTTTCTTCGTCATCTTGATGTTCCTTTGTGCCACCGAAAATCACAATGCGAAGCGCCCTGCATCCGCGTCTGCGTGCGCTCAAAATCCCATTCCGGGCGTATCAACTCCTCCGCCGCGTAATCGACGCCAAAGGTCATTAAGGCGCCGATTTCCGGCTCACCTACGAAGCGGAAGTATTCGGCGAACTCGCAGCCGGTGAAGTTATAGCCGTATGTCTCTTCCGTATCGCCAATGACCCTGCGATCGACCGAAAAGCCGTTGTCGAATTCCTGTTCCACGCGGGGATAAGAATTTTCCTCGAATCCCTTCAACTTGCGATAATCACATAGGCGTTTGCGATCGCGCGACCGATAAAGGCGTGGGCCTGTTCCTTCCAAATTTCTTTCTCCAACTTGCGGATAATCGGAATGACAACCCGAGACTAAATTTTCACTGCATTAAAAATTGAATTCGACATGGTTTTGCCCGTTCCTGTTAGACGTCGGTCGCTTCGGTCCCGCCGCAGACCCGCAGGATGGAGCCCGTCGTGTAGCTCGATGCGTCGCTCGCGAAATAGAGCGCGGCCCCGACGATCTCCTCCGGTTGGCCGACGCGTTTCATAGCCAGCTTCTCCCAACGGGCGTTGAACTCAGGTGTGTCGGGCCAGGCCTTCGCGATATCAGTCGCGAACGGCCCCGGTACGACGCAATTGACCCGAACCTTAGGGCCATATTCGTGCGCCAATGTGCGGGTCAGATGATTGAGGCCAGCTTTCGCCATGCCGTAAGTACCGGCACGGCGCGATGGGTAGAAGGACGCCGTGCTCGAGACGTTGATAATGCTACCGCCTTTACTCTCAACCATGCGAGTTCCAATCTGCGTCGCCAGGCGGAAAGGGCCTTTCAAATTGATGTCGAAGACCTTGTCGTACAGGCTTTCCTCGATCTCCGCGAGGGACGAATAAAGCGGCGAAAGCCCTGCATTGTTCACCAGAACATCGACGCGACCGAAATACCCATAGACCGCGTCGATCAACGCATCGCATTGATCCCAATATCCAACATGCGCGGCCACGGGGAAGGCTCGAACGCCGAACGCCTCAATATCCTCCGCCGTTGCCTCACAGGATTTGAGCTTACGACTGGCAATGGCGACGTCGGCACCCGCTTCCGCGAAAGCGAGTGCCATTTCCCGGCCTAACCCTCGGCTACCGCCCGTGATGAGCGCGATCTTGCCCGAAAGATCGAATCGATTCTTACTCATGCGAATGCCTTAGAGAGCGTTTTCAGCGAGCACGCGCAGTGCTTCAACACTGGCGCCACGGGTCACCATTGTATGGACCTGCCCTTTGTTGGCCGCCTTCTTCCAATCCTGCAGGCGTTCAATGATGCGTTCCTTTGGACCGACCAGCGCGGTCCGGTCAACCAACTCGTCCGGGACCGCGTCAGCAGCCTCTTTGCGGCGACCTGCCAGAAAGTGATCCTGAATTTCGACCGCGGCATCGACATAGCCTATACGTTTGGCGAAATCATTGTAGAAGTTCTTATCACGCGCACCCATGCCACCAATATAAAATGCGAGATTCTCACGGACCGGCTGCCGCGCGGCGTCCAAATCGTCGTTCATCCGCACCTGACAGAAGGCCAGCACCATGAAATCTGACAGCGATTTGCCCCCTCCTGCCTTCTTCAGACCAGCATTAATGTCCGGCTCGAAAACTTCGTAGCGGTCCGGGTCCATATAAATCGGAATGAAACCGTCCACGATTTCAGCGGCTGCCTTGACCCCGGCAGATGAAATCGCAGCGGAGACGATTTTCATATCCGGATTGCCATGCAAGACACTCTTCAAGGGTTTGCCGAGGCCCGTCGTCCCTTCGCCGGTCATCGGGATTTGATAGTGAAAACCTTCGTGGCGAAGCGGTTCCTTGCGCGCCAAAATTTTGCGGATAATTTCGACATATTCACGGAGACGCGTCAGCGGGCGGCCGTACGGCACGCCGTACCAACCTTCTATAACTTGCGGGCCGGACGGCCCGAGGCCGAGAATAAAACGACCGCCCGATAAATGATCGAGAGACATTGCCGCCATCGCCACACTGGAAGGTGTGCGGGCCGACATTTGCACAATTCCCGTACCAACTTTGATTTTACTCGTCTGGGCCAGGACCCAGGCCGCCGGTGTCAGCGCGTCAGAGCCCCAGGCTTCCGCTGTCCAAACGGTATCGTATCCAAGGTTCTCGGCTTCGCGTACATAGTCCATATCGACTGTCGCTTTGTTGCCGCCCGTTCCGAGAGTCAGACCGAGTTTCATTGCCATTTTTCGTTCCTTCCGATGTTCAATATCCGCCTTTTGTGCGAACAGCCCTTGAGCGCCTTATCGAATTTAGCCTAGATAAGCGGGAAAGCCAGATTACGTAGGTCTTGCGGTACTGGAAATAGGACCAATACTGGCCGCCTCCTAGCCATGTGACAACCAACAGGAAAAAGAACGAATGACCGACACCTATAAGATCGCCATTGTCGGCGGAACCGGAGATTTGGGATCGGGATTGGCCAAGCGATGGGCGCGCGCAGGACATGAGATCGTTATCGGCTCGCGCGATGCCGGACGGGCCGCAGATACTGCCATGAAATTCAACGCCGATGCGGGAACCACTTCGATCTCCGGCATGGAGAACAGGGATGCGGCGGCGGCAGGTGAAATCGTCGTTTTGACGGTCCCCTACGAGAATCACGCGCCGACACTCGACGCCATCCGGGACAAGGTGCAGGGAAAAATCGTTATAGATGTGACTGTTCCGCTTATGCCGCCGAAGGTGCGAACCGTGCAACTTCCGGAAGGCGGTAGCTGCGCCAAGGCTGCGCAAGCTCAGTTGGGCGAAGGCGTGCGCGTGGTATCCGCATTCCAAAACGTGGCAGCGGCACACCTTGCCGACCTGGAACACGATATTGATTGCGACGTGTTGGTCTGCGGCAACGATAAAGACGCTCGCGAGGTCGTCGTGAAACTCGCGGAGGATGCCAGCATGAAAGCCTGGCATGCGGGTGTGATCGCTAATTCCACCATCGCCGAAGCTCTAACCTCGGCTCTCATATTCATGAATGGCCACTATAAAATTGGCGGTGCCGGTATACGCATCACCGGGACGCCAGGCTCCGCCTCTCAGGAATAAAACTTGTCCGACCGACTGACCCTTATTGCCCTCGACGGTATTCCCTTGGTCCAACCGGGGGACGATCTGTCGTCGCTAATCGCCGACGCGCTCATGCGCATTGGCGAGACGCTGGTCGACGGAGATATTTTGGTGGTCGCGCAGAAGATCGTCTCGAAATCGGAAAACCGTCTCGTCGAAATCGCGACCATCACGCCGAGCGCGCGGGCCGAAACATTGGCCAAATCGGTCGATAAGGACCCCCGAGTTGTCGAAGTGATCTTGCGGGAAAGCCGGACTGTCATTCGCGAGAAGCCAGGCGTGCTGATCGTTGAGAACAATCTGGGCCTGATCATGGCCAATGCGGGTATCGATCATTCGAATGTGGAAAGCGACGGGCCAGACGAAAATTTACTACTGTTACCGCTCGACCCGGACGCTAGTGCGGAGGCATTGCGTCGTGACCTAAACACGCGGTTCGGAGCCGAAGTCGGCGTCGTCGTGAACGATAGTGTTGGCCGGGCCTGGCGGATTGGCACCATGGGCCTCGCCATCGGTGTCGCGGGTCTTCCGGTGGTCGTCGACCTGCGGGGTGATAAAGATCTGTTCGGGCGGGAATTACGAGTCAGCGAGGAAGCCGTCGCCGACGAATTGGCCGCCGCCGCATCCCTGTTGCAAGGTCAGGGTGCGGAAGGGAAACCTGTCGTTCTGATACGCGGTTTCTCAAGCTCCGCCGCCCCTCAACCGGCAACCGCCGCCTTGCGACCCGCCGATATGGATATGTTCCGATGAACGTCTTGGCTCTATCGGGCGGTGTCGGTGGCGCCAAACTAGCACTTGGTCTCGCCCATACGCTCGCAGCTGCGGATCTAACTATTGTTGCCAACACTGGCGACGACTTCACCCATCTCGGCCTGCGGATATGTCCTGATATCGACACCGTGATCTATACGCTCTCCGACCTTGCGGACAAAGAGCGAGGCTGGGGTCGGCAGGACGAAAGCTGGAACTTCATGGCGGCTTTCGGCCGCCTTGGCGGTGAGGATTGGTTCAATCTCGGTGACGGAGACCTTGCGATGCATGTCCGCCGCTCCCTGGAAATGGCCGACGGTAAGAGCCTGACCAAAATCACCAATGACATCGCATCGACTCTCGGCATCGGTCCCACCATCCTGCCGATGAGCGACGATCCCATTGCGACCATTGTCGAGACACCGGACGGACCCCTTCCCTTTCAGCACTATTTCGTCCGCGACCGGTGCGAACCCGCCGTCACAGGATTTCGCTTCGACAGGATCGAGATCGCCAAGCCGAACCCACAACTGATGGACGTCTTAGTTGGCGGAACGCTCGACGCCGTTATCATCACTCCGTCAAATCCGTTTGTGAGCATTGACCCGATCCTCTCGGTGCCGGGAGTACGAGACGCCTTACAGGTGCTCACCGCACCCATCATCGCGGTCTCCCCCATCGTTGGCGGCCAAGCCATAAAGGGACCAGCGGCAAAAATGATGACCGAACTCGGCCTGCCGTCGAGCGCCATAGAAGTCGCGAAGTATTACCAGGGATTGATCGACGGGTTTGTGATCGATGAGACCGATGCCGCTCAAGCGGCGGCTATTTCCGCCCTCGGCATAAAAGTAAAGGTCGCGCAAACCGTCATGCGCGACCTGGATGACCGCAAGCTGCTGGCAACGGCGTGCTGCGACTTCGCGGCGATTCTCGAGCCATGACCGTCGCCTTTGTCCCTATGAAGGATTTGGCCGACGCCAAGCAAAGGCTATCCACGATGCTCTCCGATGAAGAGCGAATGGGTCTAGTAATTGCAATGCTGCGGGATGTATTGGCGGCTCTAGATGCAACCACGCATATTGAGCACGTTAGCATCATAGCGCAGGACCGGGCTTATCTTGATTTCGGCGTCGATGTCATCGAGGAGGCCAACAACACCGGCTACAACGAGGCCGTCGCCTTCGCGCTCACGCGACCCGAGCTTGTCGATTTCGACTCTCTGCTTATTCTGCCGGGTGACGTCCCGCTGACATCCGCCAGCGAGATCAACGCGCTTGCGACACAAACCACAGAGCCGACGGTACGCCTTGCGGCGGCGCGCGACGGCGACGGCACCAACGGCCTGATGATCGCACCGCCACGGCTTATGGATACCGCCTTCGGTATCGGCAGTTTCGGGCGCCATAAATCCATCGCCGAGGCGTTAGGCGCCACGGTGGAGATCGTGACCGGTTCTGGCATCTCATTCGACATCGATACCCCGGATGATCTCATCGCGTTTTGCGCCGTTGACGGGACGAGTGAAACCCACACATTCCTTGACTTGAGCGGGATCCGCGGGCGACTGTTGGCGGAGAATGTATAGGCGAGCCACAGGCAGCGAAGAGTAGCGTGACCATATCCCAATTGCAGAACACTAATCGTCTCAATGCGGACGCGGCGCATTCTTTGTCCGAGCGGACCGACCTCGCCGATATGATGGCGCAAGCGTCAGGATTGCGCGACCAGCATTTCGGCCGGACGATCACATATTCCCGGAAGGTATTCATTCCACTTACGAAACTGTGCCGGGATGTCTGCCATTATTGCACCTTCGCACAACCACCGCGTAATCTGGAAGAGGCGTTTCTCTCGCCAGAACAGGTATTGGCCATCGCACGCGAAGGGTCTGCCGCCGGATGCAAGGAAGCACTATTTACCCTCGGCGATAAGCCAGAATTGCGCTATCAGGCTGCCCGCGATGCCTTGGCCGAACTCGGCCACGAGACGACGATATCCTACCTCCGCGAAATGGCTCTACTGGTCTTTGAGGAGACCGGCCTACTTCCCCATCTCAATCCAGGTGTCTTGAACGCTGAGGATTTCGCCGCCCTGCGGGAAGTTTCCGCCAGCATGGGCATGATGCTAGAGAGCGCGTCGGCGCGCCTTCTAGAAAAGGGACACTGCCATCACGGGTCACCCGACAAAGCGCCGGAAGTTCGGATCGCTTCGATGGCGGAGGCCGGCCGGCAAAAGGCCCCCTTCACCAGCGGCATCTTGATCGGCATCGGCGAGACGCGGTTAGAGCGGATCGAGGCCTTATTGGCGCTCCGCGACCTAAACGATGAGTTCGGTCATATCCAGGAAATCATTATCCAGAATTTCCGCGCGAAACCGGACACCTTGATGTTCGATGCCCCGGAACCCTCGCTCGAAGATTTGCAGTGGACCATCGCGGCGGCGCGGCTTTTGTTCGGCCCCGCGATGTCGATCCAAGCACCACCAAATTTGAGCGGTGAAAACGCCGCTGATCTCATCCCAGCCGGTATCAACGACTGGGGCGGCGTCTCGCCGGTGACACCAGATCACGTCAACCCGGAAGCCCCCTGGCCGCATCTCGCGACGCTGGCTCAGGCGACCGCTCGGCAAGGCAAAATCCTCACCGAGCGTTTGGCCGTTTATCCCGAGTACATCTTTGACGGGGAAACATGGTTGGATCCGGCTTTCCGGACAAATGTATTGCGCCGCGTTGATGCGGACGGATTGGCTCGCACCGACGGTTGGTCGCCAGGGATGGGAGACGGCAACCCGTTACCAGTCCCAATACTCCTGCCGGAACTGACAAAAAGTCACGAGCTCGAAGCTATCCTAAAGCGCGCCTCCGACGGCGACGACCTTTCCGAAGGCGAAATCGTCCGCTTGTTCGCAGCGCGCGCAGGCGAGGTTGACGCTGTCACCGAAACCGCAGACACCCTGCGTCGCCAGATTAACGGTGATACCGTCAGCTACGTGGTCAACCGGAACATCAATTACACGAACGTCTGCTATTTCGGCTGCAAGTTCTGCGCTTTCTCCAAGGGAAAGACGCACGAAGCATTGCGCGGCAAACCATACGATCTGGCCATGGATGAGATTATCCGCCGCGCCAGGGAAGCATGGGACCGGGGTGCCACCGAAGTGTGCCTACAAGGCGGCATTCACCCCGACTACACGGGTCAGACCTATATCGAGATATTGCGCGCGCTAAAAACTGCGCTGCCCGGTCTTCACGTCCACGCCTTCACGCCATTGGAAGTCTTCCAGGGGGCAAAGACGCTTGGCCTGCCGCTCGATACGTATCTCGGCATGCTGCGTGATGAAGGGCTCGGCACCCTGCCCGGCACGGCGGCGGAAATCCTCGATGACGAAGTCCGGGCGACGCTGTGTCCCGACAAGATCAATACCGACCAATGGCTGGAAGTGATGGAAACTGCGCACGGCCTCGGACTTCGCAGTACCGCGACCATCATGTTCGGCCATATGGAACGACCGGTGAATTGGGCGCGCCATCTCTTGCGCTTGCGGAATTTGCAAAAACGCACCGGCGGATTCAGTGAACTGGTCCCCCTGCCCTTCGTCCACATGGAAGCGCCGATCTATCTAAAAGGCATGGCACGGCGCGGCCCAACCTGGCGGGAATCGTTTCTGATGCATGCGGTTTCACGGATCGCGCTTCATCCGCATTTCACCAATATTCAAGCCTCCTGGGTTAAGCTTGGTGCCGAGGGTATAGCCGCATCGCTTTCCGCCGGATGTAACGATGTCGGCGGCACCTTGATGAACGAAACCATTACCCGTTCGGCAGGTGCCGCGCACGGCCAGGAGATGCCGCCGGAAGAACTGGAAGCAGTTATCAAAGCTTCGAACCGTACACCACGCCAGCGGACGACGCTTTACGGCGATGCGCCGGAAGAACGCCGCACGCAGTCCTTCAACGCGCCTGCGGTGGAGCCAATCATAGAGACGCCGCTTCGTCGGAACGGCCGGAACGAAGGCCGCGATACGCTGGTGCGACCCGGTCTCGACGTGCCGAGCGCCGCCGAATAAGATACATCCGTTGGCACGCTGGCCGACGCCCGACATTGGAGATTGTCATGACAGTAGGTATCGGACTCGGACTCTCTAATTACACATTCTCATCCGCTGAAGGCTATTGGGACTGGGTGCATATGTGCGACGACGAGGGTGTCGACTCCATCTGGCAAACGGATCGATTGGTCTCTCGCGAACCTTTCCTCGAATGCATGACCTCAATGGCCGCTTTGGCGGGAGCGACCAAGAAGATAAAATTCGGCATGAACGTCGCGTCGCTGGGAATTCGCGATCCGCTGATTACCGCAAAGGAATGCGCAACAATCGATTATCTCTCCAACGGTCGTCTGTTGCCCGCCTTTGGCCTGGGCAGTAATCGGTCGCGTGACTGGATCGCCAGTGGCCGCGACACCAAGGCCAGAGGCCAACGCATGAACGAAGCCTTGGAGATAATGACGAGGTTGTGGTCGGAAGAGAAAGTCACGTTTGAGGGCAAGCATTTCCAATATACAGAGGCAACAATTTCGCCGCGCCCCAAGCAGACACCCCTACCTTGCTGGATAGGCGGCAGTGCGCGTGCCGCCATCGAACGGACCGTCGACTACGGCACCGGTTGGCAGGCTTCCTTTCAGACACCTGAGGAAGCCGGCAAAGTTGTCGCCGACATCCTGCAATATGCCAAAGAGCAGGGAAAACATATGGACCCTGATCACATGGGTATGGGGTTTGGTGTTCATTTCGGTTCTTGGGACGATCCCATCGTGCAGGAGACCGCCGCCGCTTTCGAGAAGCGAACAGGCCGCGACCCGAAGACCGGTATGGCCGTTGGCGACGCGGAAGATATCCTGGAAATGATCTGGAGTTACGTGCCACACGGCATCTCGAAATTCATTCTTCGCCCGATGGGCGAGGGTGACGAAGGGATGATGGGCCAATCGCGCCGCCTCATCGACGAGGTATTGCCACACGCAAAGATATTCACCGAACGGCGGAAAATGGCGAGCTAATCTAACTAAATCGATGACACTGTTCGCCTCTTTCCTAGCCGTCATTCCCGCGCAGCTGGCAACCCAGAATGATATTGCAAAGACGCTGGATTCCCGCCTTCGCGGGAATGACAGTGGTGCTCGTATATGACGTAAGTGAATGCACAGTAAACGCAAACACACCCCTCAGTCGGCGGTCATCCCCTATCGGCGTCGACGCAAGAACTTTGAGGTTTTGCTGGTCACCTCATTAGGTTCGGGCCGATGGGTTTTTCCAAAAGGCCATATCGAAGGGGACCTTTCTGCCCGGCAAGCCGCGGAAAAGGAAGCTTTCGAGGAAGCCGGAGTGGGCGGCCGGCTCTCACCGAACCGAATCGGATATTATTGCTATCGCAAGAAAAACGAAAAAAACACCCGGACATACCAGGTGGAAGTATTCGCAATGAATGTGACCGATGTCCTCGAATCATGGCCGGAGGAACACACGCGACAGCGCGAATGGATGTCGCCCGAGAATGCCGCCGACGCCATAGCGGAAGATGATCTAAGGATCCTCATCCGGCACTTCTTCGACGGGCTTAATAAATAATCATACGGGCTTAACCCTCGTTGTCTTTCGAGAGAACACCGAGCTCCTCAAGCTCCTCTTGGGTGCGGCCGGGCTGGCTCTTATAGGTCGGCAGTGACCAGCCGAACTGCAGCGCAAACCCGCGCACTGCAAAGCAACAGATGAATTCGCGCGCCCCAGCAGTCCGAATATCCAGGCCAAATCCCGCAACCATGGCGACGAAGACGACGGAAACTGCTAGTGCTACCGTCACGTAGACCTCCCACCGCAAGAGTAGCGGGACTTCGCCGCTAACCACATCGCGGATGATCCCGCCGAAGGCCGAAGATATGACCCCCATGACCACCGCAACGACCGGAACGTCGGAATTAGTCACGCAGTTTCGCATCCACCTCTGGATCAAGCAGCTCGCTGACAAACCTGTCCCCGATACCCGCATCGTTAATGCGTTTGAGCGACTGCTCCACCCCATCAACGAGTACCGATTTCCGACCGAGACTCTCCGCGAACGTGGCAAAGTAACGGATATCCTTCCAGGAATTCGCGAGTGAAAATTCATGCCCCCTAAAATCTCCGTCGATGGCTGGCGTGACCATCTTCTCGAAAGTGCCCGACTTCGCCGCACCACCCGACATGGCTTGGTGTAGCTTCTTCCAATCGACCCCGGCTTGGCGCGCCACGCTATAACACAACGCCAGTAATTGACCGGTGGATTGGGTGACAAAATTATTCATCAGTTTCGCCGTATGCCCCATGCCAGTCGGCCCGAAATGGATCACCGTCGTGCTATAAGACGCGATCAACGGCTCCACCTCGTGAAATACATCATCCGAAGCACCAACGAGGCTTGTCAATTTGCCGAGTTCCGCCGCCGCCGGATTGGCGGTAATGGGCGCATCTACAAAGGCGACACCCAATTCGCGCAGCTCCTCGAAAAGGCGCTGGGTTGAGACCGGATTGGACGTCGTCGCGTCAACGATGCATTGCCCGGCGCGCAAATGAGGTTTTAGGTCGCCTATCACGCTCTCCACCACATCGGAATCGCTGAGACACAGGAATATAACATCGCCCGAATGCGCCAAGGCTTCGTAGCTTTCTACTTCGCTGGCGCCTTTGGCGACCAAATCCTCAATCGGTGCGCGGTTGCGATGACCAATAACCTTAAGATCATGCCCCTTGGCCATCAAATTGGCAGCCATGCCGTGCCCCATAAGACCGACCCCAACAAATCCGACATTCGTCATGTAAGAATCCTTTCTTCAATTTGATATTGATGGCGCTTTCATGCCAGATTGACATGAATACGGTGCTTAAATTGTGCCGGGTCGACCACTTTTGCTCCAAAAATTGGAATTTAACGAAAGGGTATCGTTCCAGCTGAAACATCAAGTTTACGTCAAACAAACCGGAAATGAATTTCCCAATGCTGATTTTCAGCCACCCGTTACAATATAAATTTTAGACTTTCAGTTAAACCGCTTCGTTGTCTAGGGTCGGCATTAGCGGTCCTTTTAGGTTATTGTTATTTAATCGGTTACATTCCAACGTTGAAGTTATTGACCTGACAGGCGCGCGTATTTGCGTCTCGCGATGATAGCATTCATCTTCCTGGCATTATTTGCCGCCGGCGGCACGGCATTTATAGTCAAGAATCATCTGGCGTCTCAAGAAGAGGCGATGGCGAAACGTCCCATGGTGAAGGTCGGGGAACCTGAATTTTTCGTCCTTGCCGCGGGTGAACATATCCTGTGAATATCGGTTTAAAAACCGTCCAGTATGTTGGCGTAAAACGCCACCAGTAGTGTGATAATATGACCAGGGCCCTGGTCATACCTTGCAGTGATTTTTGGGGTCGGCGTTTGCGTTTAGACCGGCTCTGAGCCAAGGCGGCAGGATAATTCCCACCGCTACTGTGGTCGATGTTTGCACCGGTAATTACACCGGTAAAATACCCGATGCCAACACTGAAATTCGCTCTATTTCTATCGCATAATTCGTAACTTAACGACCGGATATATTTCCCATGACCAATGACGCCGCGACAAGCGAAGAACTCGTCACTTACGAATCCGAGGACCGGATCGCCACCATTACCATCAACCGCGCCGATAAGATGAACGCTTTGTCGAGCGGGGTCGTGATCCAAATGCGAGATGCCATGATCCGCCTGCAGCAAAGCGACGATATGTGCGCCGTCATAACGGCGGCGGGGGACCGGGCATTTTCAGTTGGCGCCGACCTCCGGGACCCACCACGCGATCCGGCGCTCTGGGAATGCATGCCTGGTGTCGGTGTCGATGTAGACAAGCCGCTCGTCGCAGCAGTTTCCGGCTATTGTGTCGGCGGGGCGTTCTGCCTCGTGCAATTCTGCGATTTCGCTGTTGCATCTGAGAGCGCCGATTTCTTTTATCCTGAAGCCCAAATCGGTTTCTGCGGAGGATTGATCGCCGGTCTCGCCGCGCGACTGCCGCACAAAATCGCTATGGAATTCATGCTGACCGGCAAGCATTTCAGCGCGCAGCGCGCCTATGAGGTTGGTATGGTCAACAAGGTTGTCCCGGTAGGGCAACAGGTCCAAGCTGCCATGGAATACGCGGAGATCATGCGCGACAGCTCGCCGATGGTAGTCCGCACCATCAAGCGGTTCGTGCGAGACACCGTGGTCCAACGCGGTCCCTCGGAGTTGAGCGCCCTCGCCCAGCGAGAATTACTCAGTGTCAGCCGCGGCGAAGACCAGCAAGAAGGTGGACGCGCCTTCAAGGAGAAACGTAAACCCATCTTCAAAGAAGACTGGAATAAACCGCCGCTCAGCTAGGCCAGAATCTCAAGCAGCGCGAGACAAGCTATCGACAAGTGGGCGGGGCTTTGGTGAAACTCCGCCCTCGCAAGAAGGCGGGCTGTTAGCTCAGTTGGTAGAGTAGCTGACTCTTAATCAGCGGGTCGCAGGTTCAAGCCCTGCACAGCCCACCAATAATTTCAATAGCTTAGTAGAAATTACAAATTGTATTTTTCTAAATAGCAACCAATTAGCAACCAACATCGCTTCAAATACTGTGCCAAATCATCAGGCCATAACCTG
>CAJWTF010000104.1 GCA_913046825.1 uncultured Rickettsiales bacterium
AGTATAGGACGCATCAGAATCGCCGCCCCGTCGGCTTTTGATCACCTCGAACAAACGGTCGAGAATGTCGGCGGTGGTCTCGGCGGAACTATCAGTTTCTTTTTTCATGGCGGAAAGCCCTAACAGAATAAAACGTCCCTGTCAGGGACGAACCGCGACCCCTTGCGCAATCATGTGCGCCTTAGCCTCGGCGATGGTGAACTCGCCGAAGTGAAAAACCGATGCAGCAAGGACCGCCGAGGCGTGTCCTTCAACGACACCATCAACAAAATGCTGCAAAGTCCCAACGCCGCCGCTGGCGATCACCGGCACGGGTACCGCATCGGAGACAACACGGGTCAACGCCACATCAAATCCGCTTTTCGTGCCGTCCCGATCCATGGAGGTCAACAGGAGTTCGCCCGCACTCGCCGCCATGCGGCGCGCCCATTCTATGGCGTCGATGCCGGTCTCGTTTCGCCCACCATGGGTGAACACTTCCCACTTGCCGGGCCTGGTCGCCTTGGCGTCGATGGCGACGACAATACACTGACTGCCAAACCGCGCCGCTGCTTCAGCCACTAATTCCGGGCGGTGCACCGCCGCCGTGTTAATCGAGACTTTATCAGCCCCCGCGAGCAGCAGCTTGCGAATATCGCCGACCGTGCGCACTCCACCGCCCACGGTCAGCGGCATGAAGACTTCCTCCGCCGTACGCGCCACTACATCGTAAATCGTATCGCGCGCTTCGTGCGAGGCGGTAATATCGAGAAAGGTTAATTCGTCCGCACCCGCCTTATCATAGAAACGGGCCTGTTGCACCGGATCGCCCGCGTCGCGCAGATCGACAAAATTCACGCCTTTGACAACCCTGCCCGCATGCACGTCCAAACAGGGAATGATGCGGGTTTTCAACATAGCGCTTTCATCGCTTGGCCAAGATTGATCCGTCCGTCGTAGAGTGCCCGGCCGCTGATCGCGCCCGCGATATTGCCAGCATCGCGCAGAGCCAAAAGATCGTCGAGGGAAGAGACACCGCCGCTGGCAATCACCGGGATCGAAGTGGCTGAGGCGAGCGCCGAGGTGGTTTCAATGTTTGGGCCCGCGAGCACGCCATCCCGGTCCACGTCGGTGTGGATGATCGCCGTCACCCCCGTGTCGGCGAATTGCGCCGCGAGAGTTTCCGCCGTCAGCTCAGAGACTTCAGCCCAGCCTTCGATCGCCACCTTGCCGCCCTTCGCATCGATCCCCACGGCCACATGGCCCGGCCATTCGCGGCAAGCCTCACGCACGAGATCGGGATTTTTCACCGCCGCCGTGCCGAGGATAACACGCCGAATGCCGCGCTCCAGCCAAGCGTCAATGGTTGCCATATCACGAATGCCACCGCCTAATTGGACCGGAATACTCACGGCGGCCAGAATTGCCTCGACCGGCGTCGCGTTGACCGGCTTGCCTTCGAAGGCCCCATTCAGGTCGACAAGGTGCAACCATTCGCACCCGGCATCGACGAAGTCCCGCGCTTGCGCGGCCGGATCGTCATTGAACACCGTAGACTGTTCCATGTCGCCGAGCTTAAGGCGCACGCATTGGCCGTCTTTTAGGTCGATAGCGGGATAGAGAATCACCCGTCGCCCTCCTGATCCAGAACCTTGCGGTAATGATAGCCAGCAACCCAAGCCCCATCGACGCGGGCGTAATAGGGATTCTCCGCCCAGCGGATAAAGCCCAAGGCATCGTAGCGCCCAATCGCCGCTACCTGCGTCGAGCGCACATCCAAATTAAGAACGCTGAATCCATCCGTCCGCGCGCGGCGTTCGACCGCTTGAATGATACCGTGGCCGATCCCGTAGCCGCGCGCCCAAGGGGCGACAAAATTCGTCGTCAACGATGCCGCATGTGATTGCGCCTCATTATTTTTTGTCGGCCGCACCAATTGCGCGGACCCAGCAATGACGCCGTCTAGGCGACCCACAAACAGCGTGCGTTCCGGCACCAATTGGACACCGCGCCAATAGGTCTCCAGGATTTGGCGAGCCGGAACTACGACCCAACCGAAACCACCACCTTCCTCGATCGCAGCTTCCGCCGCATCACACAAATCATTGAGATCGCGGCTGTTCGTTTCTTCCAAAATTTCAACGAAAACGTCGGCCATGAATCAGGGCCTCCAGCTCAAAAAGTTTTCGATCATCCGCAGTCCGGTCGCCTGGCTTTTCTCCGGATGGAATTGCGTGCCGATCATATTGTCGCGCGCGACAATCGCGGTCTGTCTGCCGCCATAATCGGCCGTCGCAATCAGGTACTCCGGATCGCTAACAACGAAGTGATAACTGTGGACGAAATAGACATGCTCGCCGTTTTCCACACCGGCAATCACTGGGTGCGGTTTATGCAGGATCAGATCGTTCCAACCCATATGCGGAATCTTAAGTGCCGGGTTGTCCAGCGCCAGAGGGACCACGTCGCCGGCGATCCAGCCGAGACCCGAATGGCGACCATGTTCCTGACTGGCGGTCGCCATCAGTTGCATGCCAACACAAATGCCAAAGAACGGCACACCCCGGTCAAACACCGCATCGCGGAGTGCCTCGATCATCCCATCAAGCGCCGCCAGGCCGCGATAACAATCCGCGAAAGCCCCTTGGCCCGGCAAAACGATTCGATCCGACGCCACGACAGTTTCCGGGTCGGCTGTGACCACGACCGGCACTTTCGAGAATTTCTCAAACCCTTTCGCCGCCGAGCGTAAATTGCCCGAGCCGTAATCGATAATCGCAACAGTCATGTTAAAGCGAGCCGCCCAGCACACCTTTGGTAGACGGCACCGCATCGGACTTACGGGGATCGATGGCAATCGCCGTCTTCAACGCCCGCGCCAGCCCCTTAAAACAGGATTCGACGATGTGATGATTGTTCTCTCCGTAGAGGGTCTCCACATGCAGGGTCAGCCCCGCCGATTGCGCGAAAGCCTTGAACCATTCCTGGAACAACTCGGTGTCCATGTCGCCGAGCTTCGGACGCGTGAAATCGACCTTCCACACCAAATACGGCCGGTTCGAGCAATCTAGCGCCACCCGGGTCAGGGTCTCGTCCATGGGAATTAACGCATCGCCGTAGCGCACGACCCCTGCTCTATCACCGAGAGCCTTGCTCAACGCTTCGCCCACCGCGTAACCGGTATCTTCCGTGGTGTGATGAAAATCGATATGCAGATCGCCCTGCGCCCGCACCTTCAGATCGATGAGGCTGTGCCGCGATAGTTGCTCCAGCATGTGATCGAGGAAACCGATCCCCGTGGACACATCATAATAGCCAGTGCCATCGAGGTCGACTTCGGCGGATATCTGCGTTTCTTTCGTATTGCGCTCTACACTTGCCTGGCGCATGGCGCGATCTCCCAATTGTTTGGCGCGGCGTCTTTTAACAGGAAGCGCTCGCGGACGCCACCCGCGCGGCACCTCTTCTCGTTCTTGTGAAAACGGGCCCGGAAATTTCCCCGGCTAGACCTAAGTTAGAGAGCAACACCAAAGCTCTGCGAAACATTAAATAAACTTTAAGTAAGAAAGGATGAATAAATGGCAGGATTATGCGAAGGCCGGGTTGCGATCGTCACCGGCGCGGCACGCGGTGTCGGACGTCAACATGCGCTGCAATTGGCAAGAGCGGGCGCCAAAATTGTCGTGAACGATCTCGGCGCGGGCGTGGACGGTAAGGGTGCGGATGTTTCGCCAGCACAACAGGTAGCCGACGAAATTAAGGCCGGCGGCGGCGACGCCATCGTCAACGGCGACGACGTCAGCAGCTTCGACGGCGCCAAGAACATGGTCGACACCGCGATCAACACGTTCGGCAAACTCGATATCGTCGTCAACAACGCCGGGATTTTGCGCGACCGCATGCTGGTCAACATGACGGAAGAAGAATGGGATTCAGTGATCGCCGTGCATCTCAAGGGCACTTTTGCCCCGGCGCGTCATGCAGCCTCGTATTGGCGGGCGATGTCAAAACAGAACGACGACGGTAAACCGGTGATGGGACGCATCATCAACACCAGCTCAACCTCTGGTATATACGGTAATGTCGGACAGACAAATTACGGTGCCGCCAAAGCAGGTATCGCCGCTTTCACGATCATCGCGGCGCGCGAATTGTCGAGGATCGGTGTGACGGTGAATGCAATTTCGCCGACGGCATATACCCGCATGACCGACAATCTGCGTGAATACACAGAAGACGAAGTAGCGGTTCGGGATCCAAGTTGGGTGTCGCCAACCGTCGTCTACCTTGCCAGCGAAGAAGCCCAAGATATAAGCGGCCGCGTAATTCAGGCCGGTGCCGGACGGGTCGCCGTATGCGAAGGTTGGCGGCGCGGCGCCGAAGTTGACCAAATGGACGACCCGGCCGCTCTCGGTCCGAAGATCCGCAAGATGATCGCGGAGTGCCGGAAGAACTCCGGTATGGACGGACTTGAGCTCGACTAACGTAGAGATTCCGCCGAGTCATGGACAGCGGTGAGACCCGCGCCCTTGACCCGGCGGGGTTTCCACGCCACATGGGGTCGACGAGTAACTGTATCGGACGCATTATGAGCGAGCCCCAATCCTGGCACGGCACCACAATCCTCTCAGTTCGCAAGAACGGCACAACTGTGGTGGCAGGAGACGGCCAGGTCAGCCTCGGCCAGACAGTCATTAAATCAAACGCGACCAAGGTCCGACGGATCGCTGACGACAAGGTCGTGGTGGGTTTCGCCGGCGCTACCGCCGACGCCTTTACCTTGTTCGAACGGCTGGAAGCGAAACTGGAACAATATCCCGATCAGCTAACGCGCGCTTGCGTCGAGTTAGCCAAGGATTGGCGGACCGACCGCTACCTGCGTCGCCTCGAAGCGATGATGGCGGTAGCTGACCCGAAAGTGTCCCTGATCCTGTCCGGTACCGGCGACGTTTTGGAGCCGGAAGACGGCTTGATCGGCATCGGCTCCGGTGGCAACTACGCGCTCGCCGCCGCACGTGCGCTAATGGATCGCGAAGATATGGATGCCGAAGCCATCGCCCGCAAAGCCATGCAAATCGCCGCTGATATTTGTATATACACCAACGAATCCGTCGTCTTGGAGACAGTATGACCACGTTCAGCCCGCGCGAGATTGTATCCGAACTCGACCGCCACATCGTCGGCCAGAACGACGCGAAGCGCGCCGTCGCCATCGCACTGCGCAATCGCTGGCGACGCCAGCAACTTTCCGATGACCTGCGGGAAGAAGTCCTGCCGAAGAACATTCTGATGATCGGCCCAACCGGCGTCGGAAAGACAGAGATCGCACGCCGCCTGGCGAAGTTGGATCAAGCTCCGTTCATCAAAGTGGAGGCCACTAAATTCACCGAGGTCGGTTATGTCGGCCGCGACGTGGAACAAATCATCCGCGATCTGGTGGAATCCGCCATCCACATGATCCGCGAAAAACATCGAAAAGATGTGCAGGCGAAAGCAGAACTCATGGCCGAGGAACGCGTCATTGACGCCCTGGTCGGCGAGAACGCCAGCGAAGCGACCCGCACGAGCTTCCGCCAAAAACTCCGAACCGGTGAATTGGACGACAAGGAAATCGAGCTGGAAGTCGCCGATACTGGCTCGATGGGTCTGCCGACTTTCGATATTCCGGGCTCGCCCGGCGCGCAGATGGGTATGATTAATCTCAACGATATGCTCGGCAAGGCGCTCGGTGGGCGTACCAAACCACGGCGTCTGAAGGTCTCGGAATCCTATGCGGTACTGCTGAACGAGGAAGGCGACAAGCTGGTCGACGAGGAGAAAATCGTCCGCGAAGCCGTCGAGATCGTGGAACAAAACGGAATCGTTTTCCTGGACGAGCTCGATAAAGTTTGCGCGCGCAGCGAACGCCAAGGCGCCGATGTTAGTCGCGAGGGCGTGCAACGCGACCTGCTGCCGCTGATCGAAGGCACCACCGTCTCTACCAAATACGGCCCGGTGAAAACCGATCACGTATTGTTCATTGCGTCGGGCGCGTTCCACATCGCCAAACCATCAGATCTGCTGCCGGAACTGCAGGGCCGTTTGCCAATCCGCGTCGAATTAAAAGCATTGTCGGAGGAAGATTTTGCTCGCATTCTGCGCGAGCCGGAGAATAGCCTGATCAAGCAATATGTCGCCTTGATGGGCACGGAAGGGGTCACCCTCGACTTCACCGAGGACGCCATCGACGAATTGGCGCGCCTTGCCGCCGAAGTGAACTCCCATGTAGAGAATATCGGTGCCCGCCGCCTGCACACGGTCCTGGAAAAACTGCTGGAGGAAATCTCATTCTCCGCGACCGACCGCAAGGGCGACACCGTCACCATCGACGCCGATTACGTCCGCGTCCAAGTCTCCGAACTCGCGAAAGATACCGACCTCAGTAAGTTTATTTTATAGGTTGATTGCCTACCGCTTTAGCGTGCCGAGCATCGCCTCTATCTTCGCTTCGCTGAGCTCCCCAATCTGCTCAACCAAACGATTCGCCAGTTCAGTCGCTTCCGGCGACAGGCCCGATGTGTCGATGGTCACTTTCGGGTGGGAAATATCGGCGAGTCGGCGTAGGTCGTCGGCCTCATCCCAGATGATTTCAAAATAGGCGCAAATTTGATGCAGGCGATGAGTTGTCGGGCGGCCGCGTTTGCCATTCTCTAACGCTGAAAGATACGCCGACGTCACTTCTAGCGCTTCCGCCATTTGCGACATGGTGACGCCCTTTTCTTTTCGAAGCGCTCGCAACTTGACGCCGAGAGGGGTCACCCGCCCATCCGCCGTCGCTTCATCAGTACGTAGAGTGCTCCAGCGCCGCCATCTTTTTGCCGCGCGTACTCGAACGCCAATACTTTCTCGCGGTTGGGAGATTCATTCAGCCAGCGCGGCACCGCGACGCGTAGCACACCGCCACCATCCTTACCGAAACCCTTGCCGGTGACAACGATGACACAGCGCTTTCCCGCCGTATATTGGCGCGACAAAAACCCATCGAGCGCGCGATGCGCTTCGACCTGGGTCAACCCATGCAGATCTAGGCGCGCTTCGACCGGCAGTTGTCCGCGTTTGAACCGTTGGCCGGTGCGGCGATCAAGCCCATCAATGTCGCCATGACCGATAGAGGATTGTTTCGGCCTCGCGGGGGGCGGGGGCGATGGGGCCGCCTGATGCTGAATTGGCGATTTCTTCGGCGTGGAGTTTTTTACCAAAGCCGGTTTAAAAGGAGAGACCGGTGGCGGGTCCGCTCGTGGTGTGCGGCGCTTTAGCGGTTTGACGTCGTGCATCACCGCGCGAAACAGATCGGGATCGTCAGCACCTTTTTTGCCCGCCATCACTCATCCTCGACCAACACGATATGCATACGACGGGGACCGTGCGCGCCCATGAAGATGGTCTGCTCGATATCGCCCGTGCGTGACGGGCCAGTTATGAAATTCACCGTGCGTGGCATCTTGCCGTCGCGAATTTTATCCCAGGCGTCTTCGTAGGAACCGACGATCTGACTTTTGCGAATAACGACCAAATGAGAGTCCGGCAAAAAGTTGAGCGTGGTCGGATGTTCTGGGCCGGAGCGCATTATCAAGGTGCCGGTCTCCGCCACCCCGGCGAAAACGCCGGTCAACGCGACCTCGTCAGAGCCATCGGTCTTGCCGCGGGTAATGGTAAGGGTCGGGCGTTTCTCCCACGGAATACCGTCAAGCGACGGGTCAGGTGCTAGCCGCAAATTAGCGGGCAAATTCTCACGCGCGAGATAATCCGCCACCCGGTCGGGTACGTCCTCCATCGAGGCAACACGATCAACTGACATATCGACGCCTTTGGCATAGTCGACGAATAGATCCGCAAGTCCGTCCGAATCGAGATCAACTCGGGACGGGCGCACCCCGCGACCGCGCGCCGCGATGCGATCCTCAAGCGCTCCCTTTTCCGCATCGCTGAGTTCGCCTCGACCCAGGCCCCTTCGGATCGTGCCTAAAATACTATCGCGCCCACTCATGCCGTTGGCCTCCGGGCACCGCCCATGGAAGACCATTGCGATTGGAACGTACCCCCCGCTTGCGGTGCCGGGAAATCACGATGTTTCGTCCAACCGCCCGCACCCGGTAGACGGCGGAACCGCCCTTTCGATCGACCGAGCGCCCCAAGAATACGAAACTTGATCCCGGTCAATAATTGGTAGAGCCGCGGCCGCTTGGCGCAGAACGCCCAAATGCGGATACCGGTGCGCACGGTTTGCGATCCGAGCCCATTGTTGAATTCTCGCTCGCGCAAATGGCGCATCATTTTTGGGAGCGGTATACGCATCGGGCACACTTCCTCGCATCGCCCGCAGAAAGTGGATACATTTGGCAGATGGCCGGCTACTTCGACACCGATCAATGATGGTGTCAGCACAGAGCCCATCGGCCCCGGATAGACCCATCCATACGCGTGCCCGCCGACGGAATTGTAAACCGGACAGTGATTAAGACAGGCGCCGCAGCGGATACACCTCAGCATCTCCTGGAACTCGGTGCCGAGCATTTTGCTGCGCTCGTTGTCGAGCAACACGATGTGGTATTCGCCGGGCCCATCGAGATCATCCGGTCGCCGGGGACCGGTCGAGAATGTGGAGTAGACAGAGGCCTCCTGTCCGGTCGCCGACCGTGCCAACACCCGTAATATCGTCGAGGCATCTTCCAAGGTTGGGACGACTTTCTCCAAACTCGCGACTACGATATGCGCTTTCGGAATAGTCTGGGTGAGATCACCATTGCCTTCATTTGTAACAATGACGGACGTCCCAGTCTCGGCGATGAGAAAATTCGCACCGGTCACACCCACATCCGCGTCGAGAAATTTTTGCCGTAATTCCTCACGCGCTTCATCGAGCAATTCGCGGGGCTCCTCCAGCGAGCGGTTCGGGTCACGGTCGGTGTGTTTTTTAACAAAAGCTTCCGCAACCTCATGCTTCAGCACATGGATCGCCGGGGCGATAATGTGGCTCGGCGGTTCTTTGCGCAGCTGGATAATATATTCGCCCAAATCCGTCTCAATGGGCTCGATATCGTTTTCCTCGAAGAAATCATTAAGGCCGATTTCTTCGGCGATCATCGTCTTGCCTTTGGTGACCGTTTTCGCATCGAGGCGGCGGCAAATGGCAAGAATCGTTTGCCGTGCATCCTCCGGCGTCGAGCACCAATGCACATGCCCGCCCTGCTCAGTCACTTTTCGCTCAAAGAGCTCCAAGTAGTAATCAAGGTTCTCCAGGGTGTGGTTCTTAATGTCTCGCGCTTGATCGCGAATTTGATCGAATTCCGGAAGGCGGTTGCGCGCTTCCGAGCGGCGGTCGACAAAACCGGTTTTCATCTTCGTCAACGCAACCTGCAGATTGCCGTCGTCCAGGGCTTTGCGCGCATTGTCGATAAATCGCCCGGTCTTTACCTCCTGCATGACCCTACTCCCCCTCGCCAATGGAGGGGGTATCAGTCATTCCCGCCAGAACTTCCGCGATATGCCGGACTTTGACGGACGAGCCTTCGCGCTTCAGCTTACCCGCGATATTGAGCAAACACCCCATATCGCCCGCTAAAACGGTTCCGGCGCCAGTCTCCGAAATATCAGCGCATTTATCGCCGACCATCTTGTTCGATATATCCGGATACTTAACACAGAACGTGCCGCCGAATCCGCAACAGGCCTCGTTAAAGGTGAGCTCGCGAATATCGACACCGTCGATTGATTGTAGCAATTTACGCGGCTGCGTCCGGACCTGTATTTCACGTAGGCTTGAGCACGAGTCATGATACGTCACGGCGCCATCAAATTCCGCGTCCACTGAAGTCATCCCGCGAACATCGGTCATAAATGCAATCAATTCATACGTTCGACGCGCCAAGTCCCGGGCGCGGGCGGACATCGCATCATCCCCTTCAAAAAGTTCTGGGTAGTGTTTTGACAGCATTCCGGCGCAGGAACCGCTGGGGGCCACAATGTAGTCGTAGCCTTCGAAGGCCTTGATGGTTTGGCGCGCGATAGCCTTGGCGTCCGCCTTGTCACCCGAATTATACGCAGGCTGCCCGCAACAAGTTTGTACTTCCGGCACCGCAACATCGCATCCGGCAGCCTCGAGCAATTTAACAGCTGAGAAGCCTACGGATGGACGCATCAAATCGACGAGGCAGGTCACGAAAAGCGCTACCTGTGGCCGGCTATCTTTCACGTCCGCCATGGAAATTCCTTCACTTCGATTGTGGCCGATAGAATGATCTTGGAACCAAAGAAACGCAACGCTTCAAGAGGTCGGCGCCGTCGCCGATTTCGGCAGGAGAATATAATATTGACCTAGGCTCTTCATCCGGCCCGCCTCCGCCAACGCATCCTTGCCGTATCCCCAGAAAAAGTCGCCTCGGACAGGACCTTTTATGGCGCTGCCTGTATCCTGCGCGACCATCAAACGGCGAAGCGGGCGTTCATCTTGCCCTGGCCAAACCGTATCGAGCCAAATGGGAAGACCCAACGGGATAAATTTACGGTCGACCGCCAAACTGCGGCGCGGAGTCAGAGCCACCCCCTGAGCACCGATCGGACCATCGCCCGAGATTTCACGAAAGAAGATATAGCGAGGGTTTCGCGCTAATAAAGTTTCAGCCTTCGAGGGATGGCGCGCCATCCAATTGCGAATTTGTGTCCAGCCGGCACTACCCGACGGCAGTTCCCCTTGGTCGATCAACACCCGGCCAATCGAAACATAGCGATGCCCGTTATTGCCTGCGTATCCAACTCGCATCACCGCGTCATCCTCCAACACGACACGACCCGAACCTTGCACATTTAGTAAAAAGGCATCGATGGCGTCGTCGACCCACGCCAAAACAGGTGCCGATTCGCGGAGCGCACCTTTCTGAATATCGGCGCGTCGGTGATACGGAAGGATACGTCCGTCCGCCATGCGCCCAATTAGATTTTGACCGCGACACCCTATTTCGAATTTCCCAAGATTTACGCGCACCAGATCGATGGGAAGGCCGTGGAGCGGCACGTTAAATTCCGAGCTCTGTATTCTCGAACCCCGCAGCTCTGCTTCGAAATAGCCGGTGAACAAACCCTGGGAAATTCCGGCAGCAGAAATAAGATGCGGGGCGAACCAATTTTCGAAAAATTTTTGCGCCGCCTGTGCATCTCCCGTGGCCAGTTGATTTGCCACTCGGCAAATCAACACCCAATCCTCAGCCTTTATTCGGTGGCCCCCGATATGACTATCGGTGTCTCCCAATAGACTGGGACAAGAACGGATAAAAGCGCCGAGCGCTTCAACATGCCGATCTCGTGACCAAAATGGGAGATCAGCGAATGCCACTGGGGTTAAATCTAGCTGAACAGTATTGGATTGCTTCTCTAATCCCTTCGGTGCGCACGCCGTGAGAAGTACGATCACCAAAACTCCAGCAAAACGTCCGAAGAAATTCGAAAACGTCTTTGACATGCCTGTCATGCAATAGAATTAGTTGGGGCTGCGGGTTGCGATCAATACCCAATTCGGATTGGACGACGATACGTCGCGCGCAAAGGTCCAAATATCGTTAATGCGGGTGACGGCAGAGGGATCGCCGTCGATAATTTCACCTTCCGAATCGCGGGTCACATTGACCTGATCGCTGACGTATTTAACCGTAACGAGCGCATTGCGCCCTTCCATCTCCGCTTCGATGATCTCGGTGACATCGAAGCCCATCATCGTCGTCTCGTGGGTCTGATCTTTCGAGACCCGTTCACGGATGGCAGCGGCAAAATTCTCATAGACATCATCGCTCAAAAGGCTCCGCAGCGTATCTGTGTTCCCATTGGCAAAGGAATCCACGACCATTTCAAAGGCCGCGCGAGCGCCAGTCACAAAACCTTCCTCATCAAATGATCGGTCGGCGAGTTTAATCTGGGTGATTGCAGCGTCCAAGGGTGACACCGGTTCGGTCATTTCATTCTCGGGATCCGGAGAGCGGTCGGGCAATGAAATAACGTTGTCGTCTTGCCCCTCGTCCGGATTGGCACCAGCCCCGAAAATATCAGGTCGCTTCTGTTCGTTGCCAGTGCGTTTGCCAAGCACACTGCCGAGCCGATAAATCAAAAACGCGGCCAGCATAGCGAAGAGAATAATATCGAGAAAACCCAAATCGCCGCTCATCTAAATACCCTTATCTGTGTCCCCAAAACGGCGACGCCCGTTGCGGACGACCCCGTCCGCCCCTAGGTTAGGGGAATACCAATCGAATCCCATATCTCTTTACGTTTCGAGGCTCTTCAAACTCCGTCTAGATAAGGGTTCCACCCGAAAAGAGCAAGCATGCCGGTTATACTCCTATTCGTTTTCATCGCCGTGCCCATCTTGGAAATTGCTGTCTTTATTCAAGCGGGCGAACAGTTAGGATTATGGCCAACCCTGGCGATAGTCATTTTAACGGCTTTTGGGGGAACGGCTTTGCTGCGCTACCAAGGGCTGCGCACCTTGAGCCGCGTGCAAGAAAGCTTGCATCGGGGCGACGTGCCGGTGGGGGAGGTATTCACCGGATTATGTCTGCTGGTCGCGGACGCGCTTTTGCTGACACCTGGGTTTTTGACCGATGCCGTGGGGTTCGCGCTGTTCGTCCCGGGCATTCGGAGTTTCCTCGCCGGAGGCGTTTCACGCGCGTTATCAAAACGGGGAACGGTTTGGACCGACGGCAGCGCTGGATTCAATACGTCGGGACCCCAGTCTTCGCAACCGGACAAAACGATCATTGATGGCGATTTCACCGAAGTCACGGAAGATCCGCGCAAAATCGGGACACCGGACAAGAATAACGGAAAGAAAGAATGATATTATTACGCCACGGCGAATCTGAATTTAACGTTGTCTATAAGAAGACCCGTGTCGATCCAGGCATTCGAGATCCGAAGCTGACCGATCTCGGCCATCGACAGGTTAGCGAAGCGGTCGGATATCTAAAAGACCGGACCGTCAAACGTATTATAACAAGCCCGTACACGCGCGCGATCCAGACCGCTTCTATTGTCGCGGAAGCGATCGGAGTGGCGATCGAAGTCGACGCTCGGATAGGGGAGCGATCAGCCTTCGTTTGTGATTTGGGCACGCCCAGCCCGGACCTGCGCCTCGCCTGGCCAGGACTGGATTTAGAGCACCTCGAGGAAATGTGGTGGCCAACACCGGTTGAAAGCGAAGCCGCCTTGGATGAGCGGTGTTTGAATTTCAGAGAGAAACACTCCAACGCCGGAAACTGGCAACAAACCCTTGTCGTGAGCCATTGGGGTTTTATTCGCGGTTTAACCGGCCATACGGTCGGAAACGCGCAGCTTGTGGAGTTCGACCCACGCGACCCGCATCCGGGAGGCGGTAAGGTTGTACCGATGGACATTCCGTGTTAGCAGGCACCCGCAACATGACGCAATGGAATGGATATGTCGGACGATCAGCGACCAAGTGACGATGAGACCAGCCAAGACGGCGAAGGCGGTGTTCCGCTCAATATTACGCATCAGT
>CAJWTF010000105.1 GCA_913046825.1 uncultured Rickettsiales bacterium
GAGCTGTAAATTTGCTCGTGGGTCGCTTCGTTGCTGGTGATCGAACCCAGCATGACGTCGGAATGCGCGACGATATATTTTGTGCCCGCCTGCACCGATACGTCCACCCCTTGAGAGAGCGGTTTGTAGAAATAGCCGCCGCTCCAAGTGTTATCGATGAGGGTTTGGACACCTTTCGCCTTTGCGATTTCGACGATGGTGGGTACGTCCTGCATCTCAAAGGTTTGACTACCGGGCGACTCCAGCCAAATCAACCGCGTATTCGGACGGATCAACCGTTCGATCCCGGCACCGATGCCCGGATCATAATATTCCGCCTCAACACCAAAACGCGCGAGAGTACCATTGCTGAAGTTGCGGGTCGGGCCATAAGAATTGTCGGTAATCAAGATATGATCGCCGGTCTGTACGAGCGCCATGAGCGACATGGTGATGGCAGCCAGTCCGGACGGCACGATCGCGGTGCCTGCGGCGGCATCCCCTTCAAGCGCGGTCAAAGCATCTTCTAGCGCGAAGGTCGTCGGTGTGCCCCGTCGGCCATAGCGCACTTTTGCGGTATCGCCGCGTTCCGCGTATTCCTTCATCGTCGGGAACAGGATCGTCGAAGCGTGATAGACCGGTGGATTGACGGCGCCGTGATGGTCAAAAGGGTGGCGACCGGAATGAGTGATTTTTGTGTCGTCTTTCATGCTTCGCTCAATTGGTTTATACGGACTCGCTAAGTGGCGAGGATGGACATTGAAGCATCGTGTCGGTCTGCTAGCCAGCAGCTTTTTACAGGATATGTCGACCGGAGGTAGGGTTGTCGGAAATCGAGAAAGCGGATTGTGTCGTGATCGGCGCGGGTGTCGTGGGCCTCGCGGTCGCGCGCGAAATGGCCATGGCGGGACACGAGGTAATTGTTCTGGAAGCTGCGGATATGATCGGCAGCGAGACCAGTTCTCGGAATAGCGAAGTCATCCATGCCGGGATCTACTATCCAACGGGGAGTCTGAAGGCTTCGCTCTGTGTCGAAGGTAAGAAACGGCTGTACCAATATTGCGATGAGCACGGAGTCACCTACAAGCGCATCACGAAATTGATCGTGGCAACGCTCGGCGATCAGGTCGACACACTGAAGGAAATTCAAGCCAAAGCAGCGGCGAACGGTGTTGGGGATCTGGAAATGATCAGTGGCAACGAAGCGACCGAGATGGAGCCTGAATTGAGCTGCGTGGCAGCACTTTTGTCGCCATCTACCGGCCTTGTCGATAGCCATGGCGTCATGCTGGCCTATCAAGGCGACGCGGAAGACCACGGGGCTATGATCGCTTTTTTGAGTCCGGTGAAAGGCGGGGAAGTCACGGATGACGGCGTCGTTCTGAACGTTGGCGGGGAAATACCGATGCGGCTCGCCTGCAATACGGTGATCAACAGCGCCGGATTACATGCCCCGGCACTGCTCCACAACATCTCAGGTTTTCCGAAAGAACACGCGCCGAATAACTATTATGCCAAAGGAAATTATTATTCCTTGCTGGGTAAGTCGCCGTTTAGCCGTCTGATTTATCCGGTCCCTGAGCCAGGCGGGCTCGGCGTGCATATCACCATCGATCTTGGCGGACAGGCGCGGTTCGGGCCCGATGTGGAATGGATCGATGAAATCGAATATTCCGTCGATCCGACACGTGCGGATAAGTTTTACGACGCGGTTCGGACGTATTGGCCGGGATTAAAGGACGGCGCATTGGTTCCGGGATATTGCGGCATACGTCCGAAGATTTCTGGCCCCGGTGAAGAGGCGGCGGATTTTGTTGTCCAGGGCCCCGACATTCACGGCGTGCCCGGAATGGTCAATCTGCTCGGTATTGAATCGCCGGGGCTTACCGCTTCACTGGCGATTGCGGATCGGGTTCGTGAGGTCCTTGAGGCTTAAGCTGGAATAGCGCCTCTCAGACAACGTCATTTCGATAACTGTCAGATATCCATTGGCGGCCCGACATTGACGGGCATATAGCCGACCCGGCGAGGGTCCATTACCTTGCGGGTAATCTGATTGAATGGTGAGAATCCCCGTCGCTGATAATTAGGCAATGCGGAAGGATGATCCAACGTACAGGTATGAAGCCAAAAGCGGTTGGGATGATAACTCCAGGCAATATCGATTACCGCTTCGAGAAAATAACGGCCAAGTCCTTCGCCGATGAAGTCAGGGATGAGGCCAAAATAAGAGAGTGCGATATCGGTTCGGTCACGGCGGTTCAGTTCCGCATATCCCGCTGGTACACCGCCAACGAACAGGCAATATATCTCGACACAATCATCATGGATAATCTGGGTGAGAGGATCATCTTCCATGATCCGTCGTTCATACCACAACCATGGTTCGCCGACGGTGTTGTAGAGGTAGCGATAAAAGCTGACCGTCGGCTCCATGATGCGCGTCATCATGACCGGATATTTTAAGACAGGGGGGGGGATTTGGGGCCGGCTTGGTGCGCTGTGCATTTCCAGATAAGTGAACGTCACTTCAATGCGGTTGTCTTTGAATATCATTTCAACGTCCTTCCCGCCCGTCGACCCAGCGCGACATAACAATCCGATCTTCCACCGAGTATCTACTGCGCTCGTAAAATAGACGAACTGCGTCGTTCTCAGGTCTGATCATAAGCTCGACCTTCGGAACGCCCAATTCTCGAATCTACTTTTCGCCATGGGCCATGATCTCACGGCCGAGACCGTCTATTTGGCGGTCAGGGTCGACCCCAAGGTAATATATCCAACAGCGATGGCCATCGCTGCCGAGCAATACGCTCGCGACAATCGCGTCATTGTTGGTGCCGACGAAAATTTCGCATTGCGGTGTTTTCCGCGCAAGCGTGATGTCGTCATGGGGCGCGTTCCACGGGCGCGTTAGCCCGCACACTCCCCATAGCGTCACAACCGCATCGACATCTACATCAGCGATGGGACGAATTCGCATTTGCGCCTACTTTTCGACGGGCAGGTCTTCCCGTCCACCCCATTCCGTCCAAGAGCCGTCATATATGGCGACATCGTCGCGACCGATGAGATAGAGCCCAAGCGCTAAAATGCAGGCGGTGATTCCGCTGCCGCAGCTGGTCGTGATCGGTTCCGCCAAGTCGACGTTTCCGGCTTCGAAAGCTTGTGTAAGTGAAACGCCGTCCACCATTGCCCCGTCTTGGATGATTTTGGCATAGGGGACATTCATCGAACCGGGAATATGGCCTGACCTTAGGCCAGGACGGGTCTCTGGTTCCGTGCCGTTGTAGCGGCCAGCGCCACGAGCATCGACGACTTGTTCGCCGCCGCTGGCGATATTGGCATTTACTTGATCCGCTGAACGCAGCAAATCGGTGCGTAATGTGGCCGAAAAATCAACCGTGGCCGGAGCAGGGGTATCAGTGGTTACGGGGCGACCTTCAGCCCGCCATTTTGGCAGGCCTCCGTCGAGCACCGCAACATCGTCGTGACCGAAGGCGCGGAACATCCACCATCCGCGCGGTGCGGAATAGATACCGTGTTGATCGTAGACCACGACCTTGCAGTCGTTTGAAATACCGAGCGCGCCGACGCCTTTCGCAAATATTTCCACATTCGGCATCATATGTGGCAGTGTGGCATTCGGGTCGGCAATTGTGTCAATGTCGAAAAACGGTGCCCCCGGAATGTGCGCGTCGCGGTAATTCGCCCGCATGTCTTCTTTAACTCCAACGCGTGGCAGGGAGGCGTCGACTACGCAGACCTTGGGATTGTCGATATTCTCAGCGAGCCAGTCGCTGGAGACCAGCGCTTCCGGTTTAACGTATGACATTGAGTTCCTTTCCTGAACTTAGTCGGCGAAGGCGATGCTAACCCGTCGGTTTCGCTTGCCCTTGCTTTCGATTTTAGTAATACGAATATGGCCAATTTCGCCTGTCCGCGAAACGTGCGTTCCGCCACAGGGCTGCAGGTCAATCTCGCCAATTTTTAGCAATCGGATCCGCCCGGTTCCACGTGGTGGAGCCACCGACATAGTCGGAATGATCTCGGGTTGAGCATCGAGTTCCTCGTCAGTGATATAATCAATATGTATCGGATGATCAGCGTCAATCAGTGCATTTACCAAGGCGGCGATCTCCTCCTTATCGAGTTTTTCATCACTCATATCAAAATCCATTCGGCTTTTCTCGGCGCCGATTTGGTTTCCAGTCACACCCGCGGGTACGATGGAACATACCAGATGCAGAGCGGTGTGCATTTGCATGTGAAGATAGCGTCTATCCCAGTCGACGACCGCTTTGACTTGCGTGCCGGGTAAAGGCGCCGTTTGTCCCTCGGCGGGGACATGGACGACATTCTCAACACCTTTGCCTTTCACTGTGGTCGCAATGGTGATTTCACTGCCGTCCGCTAGGCGCAAGATGCCGGTATCGCCTGGTTGGCCGCCACCGGTTGGATAAAAATTCGTGCGGTCCAGAACGATGCCGCCCAGCTCATTAATTGAGACGACAGTAGCCTCGCATTCCTTGAGGTACGAATCGCTCCGAAAAACTTCTTCCGTTAACATTTTACATACTCCAGCCAGTCTGGAACCGGCAGATTTTTCTCGCGCAGGAACACGGGATTGAACAGTTTCGACTGATACTTATTGCCGAAATCGCAAAGGATGGTCACGATGGTATGACCGGGGCCCATTTCCTTGGCCATCCGGATAGCGCCGGCGACATTTACACCGCTTGATGCGCCAAGGCACAGGCCTTCGTGTTTCAATATATCGAAGACGACCGGCAGAGCCTCTTCGTCCGGTATCTGATAGGCATCGTCGAACGGCGCGCCGTCAATGTTGCCGGTTATCCGACCCTGACCGATTCCTTCCGAAATCGAGCTGCCGTCAGATTTTAGTTCACCGGTCTTGATGTAACTGTACATCGCGGCACCCATCGGGTCGGCGGCTGCTGTCTTGACGTCTTTGTTTTGATCCTTGAGGTACATACTAATTCCGGCAAGCGTTCCGCCCGTGCCGATGGCACAGGTAAATCCGTCTAATTTGCCGTCGATCTGCTCCCAAATCTCGGGACCGGTCGACCGATAGTGGCCCAAACGGTTTGAGGTGTTGTCCCACTGATTGGCATAGAGCACTCCATTCGGCTCACTGGCGGCCATTTCCATCGCCTTACGTTCCGCTTGATGGACGTAATTGTTCGGGTCCTTGAAGGGGACAGCAGGGACTTCAATCAGTTCGGCGCCGCATAGGCGCAGCATATCTTTTTTCTCTTGGCTCTGTGTTTCGGGGATAATTATGACTGTGCTGTATCCGCGGGCATTACCAACCAGCGAAAGCCCGATGCCGGTATTGCCCGCCGTCCCTTCGACAATGACGCCGCCCGGTTTTAAGTCGCCACGTTCCTCGGCGTCCAAGATGATGTACTTCGCCGCCCGGTCCTTGACCGAACCGCCAGGGTTTAAGAATTCGGCTTTGCCGAGAATCGTGCAGCCAGTTTCCTCCGAAGCTTTTCTAAGCTTAATTAAAGGGGTGTTGCCGATTGCATCGACGAAATCGTTACGATAATTCATATCGATCTTGCTCCGTGAATGATGGGCGCGGTTCGTGGCAGAACTTAAGCGCTATCAAGCCTTCCGGCAGGATTTCGGTCAAGTCCACTTGCATCGCAAATCATCGCGATTAAGCATCAACCACTGCAACGCAATGATCGAAAATGAGCTGTTGATCTCGCCGTTTGCGATTCGGGTGAAGGCCTTATCTGCGGATTTCAGGAATACACGAATATCTGCCCCTTCATCTATATGTCCCGAATGCCAACCATACTCTCGTAATCGATCCGACGCGCAAAGCGGTCGATCAGTATCGGCGACGAAACGGAAGAATAGACAAAGAAACCATCAGGCTGGCAGTGTTGTTTTACATGCAAATTCTTGGTGAAGCAATTCAGGTACAGAAATCCCCGAAAGCTGCTCGGATCCGAAAAATTGGCGTTGCGCAAATGCAGTTGCTTAAGCATACCGCCGCGCGGGATTTGTTGGCGTCGACAATACGAAAAGAATTCGCCGATCGTTCGCATAATCCATCGATCTGTTTTGCTGCACCGAAACTGCAGTGCATGTTGGACAAAGCGCTTAAGAGCATCCGCAGTGTGACCCGCGATCGAGCCTTCATGATCTTGCGGGAAGTATCGCCGAATTCGAATCCTCGCAGAGGTCGAATATCCGTTAAAATTGCTTATGTGGGCAAAGGTGAGATTGAGGCCGGACTCAAGGCGGCGGCGGAAATAGTTTCATAGCGCTTTGGCGCTGTGTAAAGCGGCGTAAAAGTTCGCGGAACAGGGAGATATACAGTTTACTGGAACGGGGTTGGTGGCCGCAGAGACAAATGTGTCGGAAATTGAATGTATATTCGCACGGGATTTTGCCTTGTCTTGTTTGGCTGAAGCTTATGCTTCTATCGGCGATACCAGGACGGCCCAGAATAGCCTAAATTATTTCGAGGGGCAGATTAAAGACTCGGTGTTTTTGGCGCATGTGGGCCAACCCGCTATACGAAGTGCGAATATAGCGACGTCGAGGAATTGAAAAACCAAGCAATCGAGGAGAAAAAGGCAACCGATACATTTAAACAAGTGGCGATTTGGTCAGAAGCATCCAATACGGCATATCGTGTTGGGGAGAAGGGCTCTGCTAATGATTATCTGGGCAACGCGATTGCTGTTGTCAGCGGAATGCAAACCCAGTGGTGTCTTGCGCGTGCGCTCAGTCGTATTGCGAATTCGGTTATTTCTTTGGAGAGTGCATCTGGTGGTCGTTGAGCGACTGTTCCGCTTTCAAATGATGGTTCTCTTCGATGGGCTGCGCTAATATCGCATTTATTAAACTTAAGCTTATCGGCAAGGAGATACAGAATGGACCTGTCCTTTAGTTCAGCGGAAGAGAAATTCCGACAAGAAGTTCAGGAATTTATCGCGCAAAAATACTCGGCTGATATGCGGGATGCGTTGAAAAAATCTCCGACAAACTATCTGGACCCAGATCGTCAACGCCAATGGCAGAGAGCCCTTCATGAAAAAGGCTGGGCAGCGCCAAGATGGCCGATAGAGTACGGTGGTACCGGATGGACAGCCGCAGAGCACTATATTTATGAGACGGAAATTTCCACCGCCGGAGCGCCGCGACCTATTGGTTTCGGCGCTCGTATGGTCGGCCCCGTAATCATTCAATTCGGACGTCCCGATCAGAAAGAGCGATATTTGCCGCGAATTCTAGCCTTTGACGATTGGTGGTGTCAGGGATATTCGGAACCTGGTTCGGGCTCCGATTTGGCCTCACTTTCGACGCGGGCGATCCGCGACGGTGACCAATATATAGTGAACGGCTCGAAGATCTGGACCACACTGGCGCAACATGCCGACATGATATTCTGTTTGGTGCGTACCTCTACGGAAGGAAAACGCCAAGAAGGCATCTCATTTTTGCTGATCGATATGAATACTCCTGGTATTCGTGTCGAACCAATCCTGTTGATTGACGGCGAACAATCGCCTTTCCACGAGGTCAACCAAGTGTTTTTCGACGATGTGCGAGTACCTGTTGAAAACCGGATCGGCGAGGAGAACAAAGGCTGGACCTACGCAAAATTTCTCCTCGAATTCGAACGGGGCGGATCCCATGGAGCTAGTATTCGCGCTGGTATCGCTAAGGCCCGTCGAATAGCGGAACAAGAACGAAGCGGCGGCTGCCCCTTGATTAAAGATCCAGATTTTAGGAAAAAAATCGCTAGGTTGGAGATGGAAGTTCGAGCGGTCGAAGTCAGCGAGTTGAGAATTCTGGGATCTCTTGGCGCAGGCGAACGGCCGGGTGCCGAATCCTCTCTATTAAAACTGCGGGGCACCGAATTGGGCCAATCGGTGACGGAACTGACAATGCAGGCCATCGGATATTACGCGCATCCGCATGAGAGCGAGTACCTATCGCCTGGCAGCAATGTGGAGCCCATTGGGTTGGAATACTCTGCCACAGTGACGCCGCGTTACTTGAACTATCGCAAAGCCTCGATCTACGGTGGTTCAAACGAAGTTCAACGCAATATTATCGCTAAGTTGATCCTCGGTCTTTAACCGCCATGCAAGAGCCGCGAATGTCCGTCTCATCCTTTCCGGAAGTTTGCTATTCCGGAGAGATCGTGAGGGGGGGATGATTGATGGTGCGACATGGCCCTCACTTTCGACATGTTATTGGTCTGGCTGGCCGGGCTTTTGCTGTGGATCGCCTGTTGGCGTTACGGTCGTTCCATCGATGGTTTTGAACGCCATCTAATACGGTTCGTCTCGTTTTGTACCCGCGGATTTCGTGCCATCTCGATGGGTATTATACCGACGTGGGTCAACCACATGCTATCGCGTCTTGGGTGCTGAGTTAGACGACACGATAATTCTTGAAGCGTTCCCGCAGCTCTCTTTTTTGGAATTTCCCTGTTGATGTTCGCGGGATTTCATTAATAAATTCCACTGCATCCGGTAACCACCACTTAGCGAATTTGGTCGACAGAAAATCGCGAATATCGTCCGCCGTTAGCTTGGCCCCATCTTCAGCGACAACGCATGCAAGGGGTCGTTCGACCCAGCGTTCGTGGGGCATCGCGATGACGGCGGCTTCCTTGATATGTGGATGCCCCATCAGCGCATTTTCGACGTCGACCGAACTAATCCACTCGCCCCCGGACTTGATGAGGTCTTTGGTCCGGTCGGTGATTTTGACATAGCCTTCGGAATCGACAGTCACGACATCTCCGGTTCGAAACCAGCCGTCATCCGTCCAGCTATATATTGGTTCTTCGGGATTGTAATAGGCGTCCGCGATCCAAGGACCTCGGACCTGTAATTCCCCCATGGTCTCGCCATCCCAAGGAGCGAGGCCGTCATCGCTGATAACACGGATATCGACAAACGGTAAGGGGATGCCTTGTTTCGCCAATGTGGCGAATTGTTCGTCCTCGGTCATGTTGTCGAATGATGGTTTTGGAATGCCTGTCGTGCCGACCGGTGTCATTTCCGTCATACCCCAGGCGTGGATTACTTGATGTCCAATCGCGTCGAGATCGCGGATCATTGCCTCCGGTGCGGCGGAACCGCCGATCATGAATTTGAGTTTCGGGTTCAGTTTCCAGCGGCTGGGTTCACGCTTCAACGAATCAACGACCGGCAACCACACGGTCGGGACGCCGCTGGTCATTGTGACTTGTTCGCCTTCAAGTAACTCAAGCACGCTTTCATGATCTGTGTGTGGGCCTGTGAAGACAATCTTGCTTCCGGCCATGGTGGAGGTTGTCGGCATCCCCCAAGCGTTGGCATGGAACATCGGAACAATCGGCAAAATACAGTCGCGCATGGAGAGACCGAAGGCATCAGGTGCGGCCACGGCCAATGTATGGAGAACCACCCCCCGGTGACTATAAGCGACGCCTTTGGGTTTGCCCGTGGTGCCCGACGTATAGCACATGCCACAAGCCGTATATTCGTCGATTTCCGGGTACTCGAAGTTACCGGTGGCGGTGGTCAAGAGGTCTTCATAATCCTCCATCCCGGCTGGCACGACGTCACCATTATAACGCACGACGAAAATACGCTCGAAATTCACTTTGTCCTTAAATCCGTCCAATATATGAAGCAGGTCGTCATCCACGATTAAGAAACGGTCGCCTGCGTGCCCCGCTATATAAGCCAGTTCATCCTGATGTAGGCGTAAGTTCAATGTGTGCAGGACACCGCCGGCACATGGCACGCCAAAATATGCCTCGAGATGCGCGAAATGGTTCCAGCAAAGCGTGCCGACACGGTCACCGGGTTGAAGGCCGGCCTTCAATAGGGCTTCCGATAATTGCTTCGCGCGGTGGTAGAATTCTTTGTAGGTATAGCGGTGAAGGGACTTATCGGGCCTGCGCGAGACAATCTCCTGCGCGCCGTGCAAGCGACCTGCATGCTCCAGGATCGTAGGCAGGGTGAGTGGGTAGTCCATGATTGTGCCGCGCATTAAATTACTCCAGCATTGAACCAAACAATCTTCGCTTGGCTGACTTTATTGGTGAGTTATTTAAAATAGAGATATGTCGGCATTCGTCACCACCAGAGCGAAAACAAATAAATCCCCACGGCAAAACCTTTTCGCGGAGATAGCTCGAATGCGTCGGTTGCCTGAAGGGTCTTGTGTTTGAAGGCGCGAGACAGGTTAGACGTTCGCGACGATTTGGATAACGTCGCCATAATGGTGTAAATTGGATTAGGGTAGTCAATTTGGGCGTCCGAAGTCATACCGACAGTGGTGCGCTCCAATTCGATGCGCTTTCTTTCTGCAATCGACAAACGATTTTTGGCAAGGCAAGTCTCGACGAGATCCAATACTTTACTTTCTAAACCACCCACGTAGGGGCGCGACTGGTCATTCTGCTTGCCAATCATGTTGCCCTCACCTGTGGCGAGCCAGTCCATGAAAACTGAAAAGGGCTCCGAGGGTCGCACATCTACAATGAACGGAATTTTGGTAGTGCCGTTTAGGTAAAGATAAAATTGCGGTTAACTGACATTAGCCGCTGATTCGCGTAATGCATAAAGGTCTGCAACATCTCGCAGCCTGAAGGCCAGTGTCTGCGCGGCCTTTTCATTCATTGCTGATAAGCAACCTGCGATCTAATGCAAGTATTGCTTTAAGTTGTATTAGATTAGATCTAAAAATGCGCAAAAAGGTACACAAGTATCAGAAATGATATATGAAATCGGTGTTGTATCACGTTTGAGATGAAAACAGTGTCACCTGCCATAGCCGTTGAGGACAAATATGCTTCCCCGGATTTTCAGAAATCCCTGCAGTCTACTGCTGAAAATGTAGATAATCATGTCGGCCAACGCCTCCGATTACGCCGCCAGGAGTTGGGCCAGAGTCAAACAGCCGTCGCGGATCGGTTGGAAGTTACATTTCAGCAGGTTCAAAAGTACGAGCGCGAAATGAACAGAATTTCCGTGAGCCGGCTTCACTACCTTTGTGGCATCTTGAATGTCCCCGTCGAGTATTTCTTCGAAGGTGTAGAAGCGGATGTTGTAGATCCCGATGGGCCAAATTTGAATGATCCAGAACTCACGGAGTTGGTCGATTATTACATGTTGATTCCGCGACAAGTTACCCGTGCTAGGCTAAGCGCAATGTTGCGCGCGATGGGACGTTGGCTCGTCTAATTCAACTGCCTTCTATTTAATATGTAAGTCTTCATAGCACCCGTTCGGTGCAAAGGGGACTTACGTCTGGATGGCATCCAAGATTTCCGGCATTGCTACCCGGGCGACGAGAGCGAGTTCTTCCGAAGTGCGATTTTGAATTGGATGAGGGACCCAAATCACCGCTGGCGCAAAGCCTAGTGCTTTTGATTGGGCAACCGCGCCGGGCTTGAATTCTTCCGATGCCACTCCGCATCCGGGAACACCTCGTTTATCCAAGGTCGCCAAGTCATGCAAACTGCACGACGTACACGATCCTCAATCGGCCAAGCCGACGACGACGACGTTACATTGTTCGATAATATCTTGAACAATTGGCTCTGGTGCCGGTCTTGTGTAAGTTGGCTTGCGAAAGCGGACGACATTGTGTCCCTCCGCGACCAAGTTGCGCTCTACTGAATCTAGAAATTCATCGCTGCGTTCCTTGGATATCGACAACAAGCCAATGACGGCATCTGACAATTTTTTGCTAGGGGAGAGCCGTTCGCGCAACACGTCGGTTAGCTCCGCGGTCGGGTCTCGCATGACAAACGGCTGATTTCTCATAATTTCACCTCTTCCGATACGATCTTAATTTCGTCTTTGTTTCGCTGGGCAGGCCAGCCACCTATGATGCCGGATTGGCCGGCACCTTTGCCGCCGGCGCGCACGACGAGAAGCCCGCCTTCGTTAAATTTATCGACTGACTCGTCCACGCGTGAAGGGTCGATTCCTTCCAGGACACCTTGGGCCCCTTGGATTAGGTCGCGACCGGGCCGTTTGAGTGCTTCCCATAGAGCAGCCTCAATCTCTGGGCGACCCCAGCCGTTTTGACGGTAAATCTCATAATGATCCGGGCAAAGCACCAGCACGGCATGGGACCATTGGCAGCTTTTGGGATGACAAACCGCCAGCAAACTCATCGCCAAGGACCGCGAAACTTCCTCCGGTGTTCGGGAGTGCCAGGCAACACAGCCTTGTACTCCGTCTCCATGGAAAAGCGTAACTGTTGACGCACCGGCGTGCGCTCCACGTGCTACGTTGAGTGGGACCCAGTCCGGATCGTCTTCATCTTCTGCGAAACAAAAAGTGTATTTTCCTGGATTCCCAAGGATCGAGCGGTCGACTTCTTGCGGAATGCCGCCGCCCACATTGCGTACCAAGAGCTGCAATGCACGGCCGATGGAAGCGTTCGCCCGATTGCCTTGGCCGAGCGCGTTGCCCTTAGAGTTCATGCCGATGCGTTTCGTCACCGGGCCATTGACGATGACGACAGGGCCGGCAAAACCCAGTGTAGCCAGCAGGCCATGCATGGAGAACTCCGGTCGTAGCGCCGCTTCAATGACGGCCAGGACCACTGGCATATATTCCGGACGACAGCCCGCCATCACGGCGCTAATGGCGACTTTCTCGATTGTGCATATGGATAAGTTTGGTGGGATTAATCCGATAATTTCGTCCGATTTTCTATCCGTGCCGGCCAACATTCGCGCGATGCGTAAATCCGTTGGTGGAACAACGGGAAGGCCGTCCGACCAGCCGCGTTCATAGGCGACCTCCATCGGGTCTTCCATCTCGTCAACTTCTATCGCGCGCGATGCCAGATGAGTTCCGTCGAATTGTAATGCGAGGCGTTCCGGCATACCCGGCTCAACCGAACGCGAGCCGCACCCGGGCTTGAAGGCTGGCAAATCCGGGCCCAGACCTGACTGGCCGGTAACGCGCTGCCACGCTTCTCGGTCCCATCCCGCGATACGTTCAATTTCGATTCCGTCTTCGAGACGAATAACAGTCGGTACAATTTCAATTTTGCGGCGCCACGATTCCTTGAGCGTCCGATCATCGCGTGCTCCTCCGGTCGCTTCCGGGAAGGAGGGATCATCTTGCGAGAAAATAACCGTCGGTGCGGCCTGCTTTAGTAAAGAGAGGACTGGAGCAACACTTTGGCAGGTTTCGCAGTCGCGTTTTACAATAACGAGGATTTCCATATCTCTATATCAGGTATGCGAGCCATCGCATCCCGCAAGGCTTATAAGCTAAACTAGAGTGGTTTGTCGCCTTTCACGGTGACGTGAAACCTGTGGTGGGCTTTTGGGTAATAATCCCAAAGTGCGCGATGTGGGCCACTACTTTGTTCCAGTTAGGGGAGATTAAGATGGCTCGGAAACGTGATTCATATGAGGACATACTTAAGTTGCTGCGGGAGATTGAGCTGAAGCTGGCGAATGGCAGTGACGTAGCGTCGGCCTG